>JAKCBU010000093.1:0-897 GCA_021839095.1 Pseudomonadota bacterium
CATTTCGGTCAATGGTGCGGCGGCGCGCAGGGTGTCCTTGGGAGATGTGCTGATCATCGCCGCCTACGCACAGGTCACCGCAGATACCGTGGCCGGTTTCCGGCCGCAACTGGTATATGTAGACGAGCACAATCGCATCATACGGCGCAGCCAGCACATTGACCCCGCCCCTGCCTGAACGACACCCCCCTTGCTGAAAGGGGTCCCCCGTACTGCGCGACTGCTGATGGGCGCACGCGCTGCGCGCAGTGTGGGGCAGGGTGCGCTGGTCGTCGACTTTGCACTCTATCTGCATGCCCTGCATTGGTCGGCATTGGCTATTGGCCTCCTGTACTCGGCCAGCCTGCTGGTCGGCGCTGTAGCGACCCTGTTGGTGGGTCCATTGAGCGATCACTTTGGTGCCAAAGGCTTTCTGCTGGGCTACGAGGCAGTTCAGCTCATCGCGGCATCCATCGCACTGAGTACCGCCCAGCCCGTCTGGCTCACTCTGGCAGCCGTTTTGGGCGGGTTCGGTCGCGGCGCCAACGGCGGGGCAGGGCCCTTCGCACCAGCGGAGCAATCCTGGATGTCCCGGAGTGTAACCCGCGGGCAATGGGGGAAGGTGTTCCATTTGAACACCAGCATCGGGCTCCTGGGGATGGCCGCCGGCGCTACGCTGGCAGCCTTACCCGGCATATTGGCGGGCGTATTGCCGGGTACCGAGGCTTACAGACTGCTCTTCCTGGTTGTCTTGCTGGGTTCGCTTGTCTGTCTGCTGTTTTTGGGTGCGGCAAAAGAATCGACAGCCGATACGGCATCCGCAGTGCAAAGTGAGCAGACACAGACTGCTCCTCCGGAGGTGCGCAAGCCCATCTGGCGGGTGTTGCTGACTTTTGGCACTATTAATGCGCTGAATGG
>JAKCBU010000093.1:907-4381 GCA_021839095.1 Pseudomonadota bacterium
GGCCTGGGAATTGGCATGGTGGGACCGTTGATGGCGTACTGGTTTCACCTGCGCTTTGGGGTGGGGCCCGCGGCGATTGGTGGCGCGATGGCCCTCGCCTTCGTCAGTGCCGCTTTCATGTCGCTGATCGGTCTGCGCCTCATTCGGCGCTTTGGCCTAGTCGGAACGGTTTTGCGTATGCGTCTGCTCGGGCTGGCACTGCTGCTGGCTCTGCCGTTTGCACCGTTTTTCTGGATGGCGATGCTGCTCTTTATCGCCCGCGCGGCCTTGAATCAGGGGAGCATAGGCTCACGGCAGGCCCTCTTTCTGGGTCTGGTGGACAAGAGCCAACGTGGCTTGGCCGCGACGGTGAACAGCCTGTCTGTACAGGCACCGCGCACTATCGGCCCGACCATTACCGCCCTGTTCTTTCAGGCAGAGATGCTGGTAACGCCTTTTTTGATTGCGGGAGCGCTGCAAGGCGTTTATCTATATTTTTTCCAGCGGTTTTTTAACCGGGCAGAGGACCACGGCCAAACCGCGTAGCCGGTGGCGCTGTCCGTCCCCGGACATGGTCAGGCGATACCGGCGGCCACCATCGTATCGGGCCGCTTACGGCCGCACCGGGCCAGACCCAAGCTGTGACAGGCATAATTTTACGGCTTCCGATTGCCAGACGGGGCAGGTGGCGACTATGCTCTGAGCATGGACCATACCAACCCCCATTCCTTTCGTTTCGCGCCGCTACGACGGGCGGCCTATCGCCTGAGTGTGACCCAGGCTGGCCAGTTACCCGCCGATGATGGCGCCGAAGTGGCCATTGCCGGCCGTTCCAATGTCGGCAAGTCATCCACCCTCAATATGCTGACCGAGCGCCGGGCACTGGCGCGGGTCAGTCGCACCCCGGGCCGTACCCAGGCCATCAATATTTTCGATCTCGATCCGGGGCAACGCCTCGTGGACCTGCCCGGCTATGGGTACGCCAAAGTCCCCGAGGCACTGCGGCGCTCCTGGGGGCCACTGCTGGAACAATATCTGCGGCGGCGCGGCAGTTTGCGTGGATTGATCCTGGTCATGGATATCCGCCACCCCTATACTGCCCACGATGCCGACCTCATTGCCTTCGCGGAGGGCTGCGGTAGACCGGTGCATGTCTTGCTCAACAAAGCAGACAAACTCAGCCGCGGTGCGGCGACTCAGGAAATGGCCCGCTTGCGGCGGATTCCGGAATTGCAGGGGGTCGCCATGCAGCTATTTTCTGCCCAGTCGGGGTTGGGTATAGATGAGTTGCATGAACGTATAGCAAGATGGCTCACACCGGATGCAGAAAAAGAAACCCCAGCCGAAGCCGGGGCTAATAGCGAGTTCTCAAAGGGAGGGGAGAACTCATGATCCGGTCAGGGAGGGTAGACCGGACCCAGACAACCAACGGGTCATCTATAGCCTTGGAGTGACGCGTGCCAAAAAAGTTCAGTGAATACCATCCCTGGCACGTTTTGCGGCCAGACCGGCGTGCCCGCTGGCGCGCGCGCAGGCAGCACTGGACGAACGTCCTCCACCTGGAGGACTGGTACCCGCAATTCCTCATCGCTGCGGCAGTAGGTTTTTTGGGAATATTCAACATCCTCCCGGCGCTGGAGCATCTGCTGGGTCTGAGCTACGCCGGCAGTCTGGCGGATGTCTCGCACAGCTTTGTGCTGGATGCCTTTCGCGGCGTTCCCCAGGGTGCTGCGGGCGTGATCTTGCTGATCATGTCCCTGGGACTGGTCTTCCGCTCCCGTTTTGCCTGGGCCCTCGTCCTGACCATGGCGACGGCCATCCTCGCCTTTGGAATTTACCGCCATCCTCAGCAGATTTCCGTGCTGCTCTATTATAATGCCGCGCTGGTCTTTTTCCTCTGGATATTTCGCGGTCGTTTTAACCGCAGCAGTCTGGCCACCGGCACGCTGTTTGCGCTGGTCGGCGCCATCATGGTCATGAGCTACGGCGTCTTTGGCGCATATATTCTGGGGAACGGGTTCAGACCGCAGATTCATAGCCTGCCTACGGCGCTGTATTTTTCGGTGGTCACCATGGCGACCGTGGGCTACGGCGATATCCTGCCGGTCAGCAACGAAGCGCGGCTTTTTGTGGTATCTTTAATCGTGCTGGGGATAACGGTATTTGCCACGTCGCTTTCGGCCATTATCGTTCCGGCAGTGAACAACCGCCTGCAATCCGCCCTGCAAGGAGAAAAACGCCACATGATCCGCAAAGGCCATTATATTATTGCGGGCGACACCCCGCTGGCGCGCAACAGCTATCGCGAACTCAAGAGCCGCAATCTACCCGTGGTAATGGTTATGGGGCACCAGCCTGATGACTCCATCTATCAGCCGGAAGATCTCGTTATCGGCGACTCCAGCGACACGGACGTGCTGCGCAGTGCCGGGGCCGACCAGGCGGCGGCGGTACTTGCCCTACGGGCCGACGACTCGGAAAACGCCTTTGTGGTGCTGGCGGTCAAAGAAATGGAGGGCTCCGCCAAAACCGTAGCTGCCGTCAACGACAGCAAAAATCTCGGACGCGTTCGCCGGGTGCAGCCGGACATGATCATCGCCCCCCAGGTGCTGGGCGGAGAACTGTTGGCCATGGCCCTCAACGGCGAACAACTGGACAGCGATGCGGTGATGAAGATGTTCCGCTTCAGCAGCGGAACGGAGACTGCCGGGAAAGACTGAGTTCAGCCGTGCGCTTCATCCCAGTGCTTGCCGATACCCAACCCCACGAGGAGCGGCACCGCCAAGTCCGCTACACCTTCCATACGCGCCTTTAGTGCCGACTTCGCAGCCTCCAGGCCGGCCTCCGGCACCTCCAGAATCAGTTCGTCATGTACCTGGAGAATCATCCGACCACGCTCGGGCTGTTCCTGCAACCAGGCATCCACGGCAATCATCGCCATCTTGATGAGATCCGCAGCAGTGCCCTGCATAGGTGCGTTAATGGCCGCACGCTCGGCATAATTACGCCGGGCCGGGTTGCTGGAGCGAATTTCCGGTACATAGAGACGGCGGCCAAAGAGCGTCTCCACATAGCCCTGCTTTTTCGCCAGGGCGCGGGTCTGCTCCATATATTCGAGAACACCCAGATAGCGCTCAAAGTAACGGTCCATGTACTGTCGCGCGGCCGCCTGATCAATGCCCAACTGTTGCGCGAGACCGTAGGGCGTCTGCCCGTAAATCAGACCAAAGTTGATAGCCTTGGCGGCACGACGTGCGGCACTGTCCACATCTTCCGGGGCCAGATCAAAGACCTCGGCAGCGGTAACCGCATGAATGTCCTCGCCCTCCGCAAAGGCTTGCAGCAGGCGGGCATCCCCGGAGAGATGGGCCAAGATACGCAGTTCGATCTGCGAGTAATCGGCGCTCAGCAGCCAGTGCCCCTCGTCGGCGACAAAAGCCTGGCGGATACGCCGACCCTGTTCGGTACGCACCGGGATATTTTGCAGATTCGGAT
>JAKCBU010000093.1:4391-5624 GCA_021839095.1 Pseudomonadota bacterium
GGTATGGACCCGGCCGGTGTCGGGATTGATCATTTGCGGCAGTGCATCCGCATAGGTGTTTTTGAGCTTGGCCATGCCACGATAATCAAGAATCAGGCGCGGCAAATCGGCGTGAACAGCGAGCTGGGCGAGCACATCTTCATTGGTCGACGGCTGACCGCCGGGGGTTTTCTTGAGTACCGGCAACCGCATCTTGTCGAAGAGAACTTCCTGAATCTGCTTGGGGGAGTTGAGGTTGAAGGACTGCCCCGCCAAAACAAAGGCCTTCTGTTCACAGCCCGCCATGTCTTTACTCAGTTCCGTGCTCAGCACTTCGAGCTGGGCACGATCGATTTTGACACCCGCTTCCTCCATACGCGCCAGCACCAGCACCAGCGGCATTTCTATTTCCATCAACACGCGCCGCAAGCCCGGCTCGCTGGCGAACCGCGGCCAGAGCTGCGCGTCCACACGCAGACAGACATCGGCATCCTCTGCCGCGTAGGGCAGCGCCTCCGCTACCGGCACATCGGCAAAATTACGCGCTGACTTGCCTTTGCCGACCACCTCTTCGTAGCGGATGTTCTGATGTTGCAGGTAGCGCTCGGCGAGGGTGTCGAGATCGTGACCATTGTGACTGCTGTTTAAGACGTAGCTTTCCAGCAACGTGTCGCGGACCAGGCCGGCGGGGTGGATGCCATGCCGCCAGAAAACCCGCCAATCGTATTTAGCGTTCTGCGCCAGCTTGGCGGCCTGTGGGTCTTCCAGCCACGGGCGCAAGGCGGTGAGGACTCCCTGTCGATCCAGTTGCAAACCAGCGTCGTGGTGGCCAACGGGAATGTAGACAGCCTGATAGTCGCCACCGGCCTGCCAGGCGCAGGAAATCCCCACCAGACCGGCATGCAGCGGATCAAGGCTCGTGGTTTCCGTGTCCAAAGCGACCACATCGGCGGCTTTTAGGGCAAACAACAAGGCATCCAGCGCTTCCGCCGTGGTGATGGCCTGGTAGGCGGCGCGATCTATGTCACCGCTCCGCTTTTCCGGCACTTTCCCCGCATCGTCCGCAGGCAGGTCTCTGAGCCAGGCATGAAAACCCAGGCGCTGCGCCAACGCCCGCAGGGCGACCACATCCGCCGCCCGGCGGGCGTAAGTCGCGACAGGCAGCGTCAGATCACAGCGAATGGTCGCCAGATCGCGGCTCAAAGGCAGATAATGTGCGGAGGCACGCAGCGCCTCACCCACCTTGCCGCCGAT
>JAKCBU010000094.1 GCA_021839095.1 Pseudomonadota bacterium
AGCGCGGATTTCTGGGACTTGCACAGCCGCGATCTGGATGCCTGGCAGGAAAGCGGGCGCAGCTACTACAAGATCAGCGGGCCGGCCATTCAGCGCTGGCATTCCAACCAGTTTATCGCCATCAATATGGAGGAAGGAGCCCCCGAGGACTTCGCGGCGATCGTCCGGGAAGTACGTCCGGAACACGCCATTATCGAACGCATTACCGACTATCGGAGCGACCGGCACGCCGTATGGGGCATCTTGGCGCGTAATCCGGAGCAGAATTTTGCCTTGAATCTGCTCATGGATCAGGACATCGATTTTGTCACCCTGCTGGGTCATGCGGGCACGGGCAAGACGCTGCTGACGCTGGCGGCGGCGCTGCATCAGATTTTCGAACAGAAGCGCTACTCGGAGGTCATCATCACCCGCGCGACGGTGCCGGTGGGTGACGAGATCGGTTTTCTGCCTGGCACGGAAGAAGAAAAAATGCTGCCGTGGATGGGGGCGCTGGAGGACAACCTGGAAATTCTGGCGCGTGGCAGCGATGAGGGTGGCAGTTGGGGGCGCAGCGCGACGCAGGACCTGATCAACAAGCGGATTCGCGTCAAATCCATGAGTTTTATGCGTGGGCGTACCTTTCTGGAGAAATTCGTCATCATTGACGAGGCGCAGAATCTGACTTCCAAGGAAATGAAGACCCTGATCACCCGTGCCGGTCCGGGGACCAAAATCGTCTGCCTGGGTAATATCGCTCAGATCGACACGCCCTATCTGACCGAAACTACCTCCGGTCTGACCTATGTGGTGGATCGCTTCAAGGACTGGGCCTACAGCGGACATATCACCCTGCGTCGTGGGGAGCGTTCGCGTCTGGCGGATTTTGCCAATGATGCCTTGTGATCCCCTTGTCTCCTGACCCGCTGAGCCCGTAGACTGCGCCCAGGGCATCGGGGGAGTGAGCGCATGACATGGTCGGTCGCGGATAGTCGCCATCTGTATAACCTGCCGCATTGGGGTGAGGGGTATTTCGATGTGGGGGCGGACGGGCAGATCATCGTCCGTCCCGATGCCAACCCTCAGGGTGCCGCTGTTGGCCTGGCCGATGTCGCGGCGGTATTGGGTGAACATTCCCTCGGTTTACCCTGCCTCCTGCGTTTTCCGCAGATCCTCGGGGATCGTGTTGCGCGCCTGCACGGCGCCTTTGGTGATGCCATCCGCGCCCTTGATTACAAGGGCAGCTATACCCCCGTTTATCCGATCAAGGTCAATCAGCAGCGGCGCGTCGTGGAGGAGATTTTGCGAGCCGGTGCGGGAAGTGTCGGTCTGGAGGCAGGCAGCAAACCGGAGTTGCTGGCGGTCATCGGTCTGATGCCGGTGGGTGGCACCATTATCTGCAATGGATACAAGGACAAGGAGTATATTCGCCTGGCCCTGACGGGTGAGAAACTGGGCATGCAGGTCTACCTGGTGGTGGAAAAGCCATCGGAACTGCCCCTGATCCTGAATGAGGCCTGCAAGCTCGGCGTCAAACCCCGGATCGGGGTGCGCGCGCGGCTGGCATCCGCGGGTTCCGGCAAGTGGCAGAATACCGGTGGCGAAAAGTCCAAATTTGGCCTGTCTACGGCAGACATCCTGGAACTCGTCCACCGCCTGCGCGCAGAAAACGCGCTGGATAGCCTGCAATTACTGCACTTCCATCTCGGCTCGCAGATTCCCAATATTCAGTTCATCAAGGGCGGCATGCGGGAATGTGCCCGCCTCTATGCCGAACTACGGCGCCTGGGCGCAGCCCTGGAGGTGGTGGATGTGGGCGGTGGGCTCGGTGTGGACTACGAGGGCACACATTCCCGCGCGTATTGCTCAACGAACTATCATGTCTCGGACTATGCCCATGCCATCGTCGCCACACTGGCCGATGTGTCACGCCAGGAGGGCCTGCCGGAGCCGCGTATCATCTCTGAATCGGGGCGGGCGCTGACGGCTCATCACGCCATCTTGGTGGCTAATGTCAGCGATGTGGAGATGGCGGCCGGAGAGTATCCTTCGTCAACACCTTCCGCCGACCTGATGGCCGGGGAATGGGGCCGCCTGCTCACCCGGCTGGATCAGAGTAACGCCGCCGCGGCGCTGGAAGTCTACCAGGAGGCACTCTATCTGCTGGCGGAGGTTCACCAGCAATTCAATCTCGGTATCATTCACATCGAGGGGCGGGCCGAGGCCGAAGGCATTTATGCCCAACTACTCTGGCGGGTGCGCGGCTTCCTTGACCCGCACAATCGCGCGCACCGTGACATCCTTGACGACCTCGACGAAAAGCTGGTGGACAAATATTTCGTTAACTTTTCGCTGTTTCAGTCGCTGCCCGATGTCTGGGCCATTGATCAGATTTTCCCGATAGTGCCCATACAGCGGCTGAATGAAGAGCCGACCCGGCGGGCTCGCCTTGAAGATATCACTTGCGATTCCGACGGCAGAATCGATGCGTACGTCACGGCGGAAGGCCTGACGCCGGCGCTGCCGGTACATGCGCTACAGGAGGGTACGCCTTATCTCCTCGGTATTTTTCTGGTGGGTGCTTATCAGGAAATCCTCGGGGATATGCATAATCTGTTCGGCGACACGGACTCGGTGAATGTATTCTGTGATACCTCCGGCGTCATGCATCTGGAGCAGCCGCTGGAGGGGGATACGGTGGAATCCGTCCTGCAATACGTACAATTTTCTGCTACCGACCTGCTGGCTCGTTATCAGAAGAAAGTGGAAGCCTGCAGCCATCTCGACGATGCGGAGCGTCACAAGTTTCTACGGCAGTTTGCCGATGGACTGCATGGCTATACGTATTTAACCGCCCATCACCAGATCGAAGACCTGCCGTAGCAGCGTCAACTCCGTCATCGGCAGGCGCCGCAGCTCACTGATGGGCTTAAAAACGCCCCCGTGGGGGGCGATTGCCTCGTGTGGGGCTTCAAACGTCGTGAAGCGGGCGACATGGATCCGAATGGGACCGATATCGGTAGACAGCCAGGCCTCGAAACCGTCGTCCATCTCTATCTGGCTGGAATTTATGTTTAATTTCTCCAATACTGCATGCAGTACATCAGTGGGCGTGTCGCCGGTGTCCGTGGGTGCTGCATCCATACGGGCGTTTTCCGGCAGCGGCGCCGGCAGCATGACACTGTCGTTGATGCGAACGAAGCGCAGGGCGGTACTGTAACTGTCGAAGTGACAGAAGATCAGGCGATTGCGTTCGAGAAGACCGGATGCGGGCATTGGGTTATTCCTGTTTCGATGAGGGGTGATGGGGTTAGTCGATGGTGATGGTCAGCGGTTCCAGCCCGGCAACAGCGGCCTCGATCACATCGCCTTTCACCACGGGGGCCACGCCGGCCGGCGTGCCGGTGAAGATGAGATCTCCGGGAAAGAGTTCGACTTGATTGGACAGGAAATGGACGATCTGCGGAATCTTCCAGAGCATGTCGCCGACATCGGCGCTCTGGCGGATTTGACCATTCACCTTGAGTTCGATCTTGCCGCGAGCGATGGTCCCGGAATAAAACTCGGGCGTGATGGCCGTGCAGGGTGCAGAATGGTCGAATGCTTTGGCCATGTCCCAGGGCTGGCCCTTTTCGCGGGCCGCGCGTTGCAGGTCGCGGCGGGTCATGTCCAGCCCCACGGCGTAGCCGAACACGTAGTCATAATCGACCTTGTCCATGGGAATGTTTTTGCCGCCCTTGTGTAGCGCCACCACCAGTTCCACCTCGGGCTGCAGGTCGGTAGTGCCGGGCGGGTAGGGCAGCAGCGAGTTGTTCTGCAGGATGGCGCTGGCCGGTTTCATGAAAAAGAAGGGTTCGGTATCGGGCGCGGCGCCCATTTCCCGGGCGTGATGGGCGTAGTTCTGCCCGACGCAAAAAATGCGCCGCACCGGGAAAGGGTTGCTGGACATAGCGTCCAGTGTCACGACAGGTGCGGGCGGGAAGGCGTAGTTCATGGGCGGGCTCCTGTGGCGGGTGACATGGTGGGATGATGAATCTCGGCCTCCCCTCTGAACCATTCGGGCTGATTTTTGCGGTACACCCGCAGCCACATCAAAGTATCTGGTACCAGCGCGCGGATCGCGAGCCAAAGCAGGGTGTCCTCTGCTTTATCACGGATCCCGAGACGCTGGTCAAGGATGCGCCAACCTTCCCAGTCTATTTCCGCCATTCGGTCTTGGGTCTGCTGCGATAGTAGCGCCGTGGAGGCACTCATGAGGTGAATCTGGCGCCGGGTTTCTGCACGCGTCAGACGCGACGCGAGAAACTCTTGTTTTTCCAGCCCTTCGGTCAAGGTGAGCACGGCCGTACCCGCTGCTTCGAGCGTATTAAAGGGCGTAATGGTTAACATGACGCGCTCCTGATGATAATAGTCCGTTTGGGCGCATCATCAGGCTCAATGCGCCGTCAGACCGTCGGCATAGGCGCGGATGACGGAAGCACCTACCAGATCGTGAGGGTCCAGTTCGCTGATCTTTTCCAGGATCTCCCGGCATTCGTCCAGTTGCTTGCGGCGTAACAGGATGAAACTCAGGGCCTTCAGGGTGAAGAGATAAAAATGGGCAGGGCTGTGAATCACGGACCAGTCTGCCGTGCCTGGAGCGAGGTGCTGCCAGTTGGGGGGAAAACCGCCCAGTCGTGCCCCGCTGGCCAAGGCGGTGCGTGCTATCTCTTCGGCTTCCGCCAGTCGGGACTGGCGAAACAGCAGCTTGTACATGGCAAAATAGGCAGGCAGGTAATCCGGATCGGTCATTAGATGCCGCCTCAGCAGTTTTTCCACCTCGGTCGGGTGTGTGCTGCTGGCCAGTGCCGCCTCCAGCAGCGAAGCCACCTGACCGGCAGGGTCGGCAAAGGGCAGGGTGATCTCTCGGAGGGCACCGTCAGGGCTCATTGGACCAGGCCTCCGGTGTCGGGTAGAGGCGGGTGACGGGCGTGCCGCCGATCAGATGTTCGTCGATAATGACGTCGATATCCTCCTGACGTACTCCGGCATAAAGAATGCCTTCGGGATAAACCAGCACATTGGGACCCTCGCCGCAGGGTCCCAGACAACCGCATTGAGTCAGGGCGAAACGCCCCCAGAGCTTGCGTGCTTCAAAGTTATCCTGAAAAGCACGGAGCAGATCCGCAGAGCCTTGGGCGCCGCAGGAGCCCTTGGGATGGCTCGGCGGTCTGGACTGGACGCAGACAAAGACGTGGCGTTCCGGTTTGCTCACGAGTGACCTCCGGGTTTAACCAAACTTGAAGAGGATGCCGTGACCACCCCGTGGATAGGACCAGTCCACGTTGTGATGTTCGGAACAGACGACCCGGCAGGTGCCGCACTCCAGGCAACCATCCGTGGTCAGCGTAACCGCATGCTTCTCATCTACCACATAACAACCTGCCGGACAGACGAAGGTACAGGATTGCGTTTTGCAATCATTGGCACAGACCTGGGGATCGCTGATCTGGATATGCGGCCGGCCTTCATCGACCCGGTAGCGGTTTTGAAACAGTTTCTCTTCGATCTTGATCATCGCGTTGCCCTCCACATGCGGTAAGCGT
>JAKCBU010000095.1 GCA_021839095.1 Pseudomonadota bacterium
CCTGAACCCCTTCTGCAGGAGTTGGTCGTATTCCATACCGCCTATTTTCTCCCGGGGATCACTCAGAACCAGCAATTCTTCCTGATCGGGTAAATAGGGGCAATGCTGCAATGCGGAAAGATAAAAAGCCATGTCTAAAACATTTCGTACAGGGACAGCGAAATCCTCCAGTCGGCTTGCGGCTGCTGCATGCGCAGGCGAATCAGCGCTTGCAGGAAATCGCTGCGGGAAATTTCGCATGCGCCCATACTTTGCAGATGCGGCGTGATGAACTGCGTATCGATCAGGCCAAAACCCCAATGCTGAAGATGGCGCGCCAGAAGAACGAGGGCCAATTTGGAGGCATTGGGCACCCGGCTGAACATGGATTCACCAAAAAAGAGCCCACCCAGGGCCACACCATAAAGCCCGCCCACCAGCCGATCCTGCTGATACACCTCCACGGAATGGGCTGCTCCGGCAACAAAGAGGTCGCAATAAGCCGCGCGCACCTCGGGAGTAATCCAGATACCGCCCTGCGCGTCGCGGGGTGCCGCACAAGCACCGATGACGCCGATAAAGTCCCGGTCCATGTGGTATTGCCAGGCACCCGTACGCGCCGACTTGCGCAAACTGCGACTGATATGCACAGCGTCAGGCCGGAGGACGCCGCGTGGGTCGGGAGACCACCAGAGAATGGGATCCGCCTCCCCAAACCAAGGGAAAATACCCTGCGCGTAGGCCCGGAGCAAGCGCTCCCGGGATAAATCCCCACCGATGGCGATCAGATTGCCGTCGGCCTGTTCCGGATCGGGGAAAGGGGCTGACCGGTCGTGGCCGCGCAGGAGCACCGGACGTATGCCTTCAGGGCGCAACTGCACTGCCTCCCGCCTGTTTCAAAGACCAACCCTCCCATTCTGCGGTATCCCACTATCGGTAACTATACCCGTTTTGAAGCGCCTGCAAAGCGGCCACTCGCGCTTCCAGGCTGGGGTGCGTAGCAAACCAGCCGCGCCAGCTTCCGGAAATGTAGGCTGTCGCCATGGGGTCACGCACCACATCATGCACCACAGGCACAGCCTCTGCCCGCTGATGCAGCTTTTGCAGCGCCGAGATCATCGGCGCCACGCCCACCTGTTCGGCCGCGAAACGATCCGCAGCGAATTCGCGACGGCGCGAAAACCAGGTAATCGGGATGAGCGCCAGGAAAGACAGACCGATCTGCAGAACTACGGACACCACGAAAGCGATCATGGGCCGGTCGTCAAACTGACGCGCGGCCAGCATGGACAGCCAGAACACAAACGTATTCATCAAACCTTGTAGTAAGGTGGTGCTCACCATGTCGCCATTGTATACATGCCCCATCTCATGGGCCAGCACCGCCTGCACCTCATGGTCGTTGAGCAGGTTGACCAAACCACTGCTCACCGCGATCATGCTGTGGTTGCGGCCCGGCCCGGTGGCGAAGGCGTTGGGCTCATCGTTCCAGTACACCCAGACTTCCGGCATGCGGACGCCCAAGCGGTTGGCGAGCTGCGCGACCGACTCGTAGACCAAATGTTCCTTGGCCGACTGCGGCGCATCGATGCGTTGCATCTGCATCCCCGCCCGCGCCAGATGCTTCGACATCAACAGTGAAATGAAAGCACCGCCAAAGCCGATCACCAACGCCCAAAGCAGATCCGCGCTGCGCACCGAAGCACGCAGGTCGACCCCGAAGAGCGGCAAGACAACATTGACCAGGATGGTAAAACTGATCGACAGGGTGACGAATATCAGCAGGTTCGCCACCACCAACAGCAATAGGCTCTTGAATGATTTCATGACACACGCGCTCCATCAGAATATCTGCAATCCTTACCACGATGAATGCACTTTTCACCTCAACATCGCGGCTGCTTGCCTTTTGTTTTTTATGGCAGTACGGGTCAGTCTAACATCAATACCCAGTCTCCGGAAGAGACAGATAAGGGCTCAGGATGGCGGCGGACCAAAGCGGGATATGTGGCAGCACACCCAGACAAGGCGCGGGCAAACGCTGCCGCAAGGTTTCCAATGTACCCTCCGCAACCACGGGATTCGGGGTGTTCGCCACCCATCCCGCGAAGGGTAGGCCCCGGGCGCGAATGGCCTCGACACTGAGCAGGGCGTGGTTGATGGCTCCCAGGCGCAGACCCACCACCAACAACACCGGGAAACGCAGATCCTCGGCCAATTCGGCCAAACCCCAACCCTCTCCCAGAGGCGCGAGAAAGCCACCCGCCCCTTCCACCAGCAAATGATCCACCGCCTCGCATTGCGCCCGGACGAAGGCCGCGACGCGCCCACGATCCACGGTGACGCCCGCCCGCCGGGCCGCCCAGTGGGGGGCCAGCGGCGGGTCGAAGGCGTAAAGATTGGTTTCGGCAATACTGCGCGGGGGCTGACTGGCAGCGCGTAAAATTTCCACATCCGCCCAGGTACCGTCGACCTCGACCCCCGAGACAATGGGTTTGAGGGCCGCAACCCGCATGCCACGACCGACGCAGAGCCGGGCCAGCGCCGCCGTGACAGCGGTTTTGCCGACACCCGTGTCGGTGCCGGTGATCCATATTCCGCGGGTCTGGATCCTGGGGTGATCCAGCGATTTTTGTGCCCGGTTCATGCGTGACGATGCAGTCGGGTCAGGGGGACGGCGACGCTGCCGTCTTCACGCGGAAGGGCGCGCGGGCCACTGCCCCAGGCATGTCCATACACCACCTCGTAGGTGGCGGGCAGACGCGTATCCAGTCGAAAACCCTCGTAGGCCTGCCGCAACACCTGTAAACGGCGGGGGGTGAGCAGGCCACGGGCGCGACCTGCGGCGGCATTGGTGGCACCGATATTACGCAGATCCCGCAGGAGATCGTCCACCGCCGCATAGGTGAGCTGGTAATGTTCCACATCCAGGACCGGCATTTCGTAGCCCTGACGCACCAAGGCATCGCCAATATCATGCATGTCGATGAAATGACTGACATGGGGCTGGTCGTCCACCGCCGCAAAGGCCTGACGCAGTTCCTTGAGGGTATCCGGACCGAGGGTGCTGAACATGAGCAGGCCGCCGGGACGCAGCACCCGCGCAAACTCGCGCAGCACCTGATCCAGATCATTGCACCACTGAATGGACATATTGGCGTAGAGCAGGTCGATGCTGGCCGTCGCCAGTGGCAAGTTTTCCGCATCACCCTGGCAAAAATGTTGGCGCTGCCGCCAGCCCCTGCGACGCCGAGCCTGCTGTAACATGTTCGACGCCAGATCCAGGGCGAGCAGCCGCGCCCTGGGATAGCGGCGATTGAGACGGCGGCTTTGCAGGCCGGTACCGCTGCCCACGTCGAGTATCCACTGGGGTTCCAGCTTGACGAGTTCCAGCCGCTCGATGAGCTGCGCGCCGACCTGATCCTGCAAGACGGCACTGGTTTCATACACGGCCGCGGCCTGTTCAAAAGCCCGCCGCACGGCGCGCTTTTCCATGTGGAAGGAGGGATCTTCGGAACTCATCCCCACCAGGCCTCCAGCAGCGCGTGGGCACAGGCTTGCGGCCGCGACAGAAAGGGGGCGTGGCCGCTCCGCTCCAAAACGGTGAGTCGACTGCCGATCAGGCGCTCGTGGAGATATTCGCCAGCGCCGACGGGCACGATCCGGTCCTGTCGCCCATGCACGAGATGCACCGGCATGGGCAATGCCGTCAGTTGTGCGCGCAAATCCACCTCCCGCAACAGCCCCAGCCCATCGGCAAGACAGCGCTGATCCGGCATGGGCCAGGCGCTGAGGCCCTCCAGGGCGCGACGTCCCTGCGGATCGTTCAAGACTTGCAGGGCGAGGAAGCGCCGCCGGGTGCCCTGCGGGTCTTCGCGCAGGCGTTGCGCGAAATCCTCCAGCGTCGCGGTGGGGATGGCCGGAGACCAGTCGGGGCGCTGGCAAAAGGCGGGGGAACTGGAGATCAACACCAGTCCCGCCAATAATTCGGGGTGCTGCAAGGCGATGCCGAGGGCCAACAAGCCCCCGAGGGACCAGCCGAGCAACAGGGGCTTGGGGACTTCCTGAGCAAGCATCCGGCGGAGACCCTCCAGACTGGCCGACCAAGCCAGGCCGGAGGGCGCACAGGGGGTCTGCCCGTGACCGGGGAGATCGTAGCTGACACAGGTGAAATAGGCCTCCAGAAGAGGCCGCCAGGAAGCGAAGACCCGGCTTTCCATCCCCCAGCCGTGGATCAACACCAGCGGGCGTCCCCGACCACTGACCTGACGCGCCCAGTTCATAAGACCTCCCGGAGCGCGCTAGCCAAAAGTTCGATATCATCGTGACGGTGTGCCGCGCTGAGGGTGATGCGCAGACGGGCGCTGCCGGCAGGCACCGTCGGCGGCCGCACCGCTGGGCAGTAGAGACCGGCGCGGCGCAATCGGGCGCTGACGGTCAGCGCCCGCCGCGCATCGCCCAGCAGGAGGCCCTGAATGGGTGTCTTGCTGACCAACCAGGGGGCGTCGGGCACCTGCGCACGCAAATGCTGCCGGTGCTGCGTCAGGCGCTCGCGCCGGCCATCCCCATGCCGTAAAAGGTCCAGCGCGGCGAGGGCGGCAGCCGCCAGGGCGGAGGGCAGGGCGGTATGGTAGAGGAAGCTGCGGGCGCGATTGCGCAGGAGATCCACCAGGTCCCGACTCCCGGCCACGAAGGCGCCGTAAACACCAAAGGCCTTACCCAAGGTGCCCATGATGACGTCTACCCCATGGATATCCATGTTCCAGTGCGCCGCGGTGCCTTGCCCCTCCGCCCCCAGCACGCCAAAAGCATGGGCCTCGTCGAGAATGATCCCGGCCCCATACCGCCGTGCCAGGGTGCCGAGTTCAGGGAGCGGGGCGATATCGCCATCCATGCTGAACACCCCGTCGGTGATGATCCAGGCCCGCCCCCGGCCACCGCGTTCCAGCCATTGCGCCAGATGCGTCATATCGCCATGCCGGTAGCGATGCAGACGCGCGCCGGAGAGACGCACCCCATCCACCAGCGAGGCATGGTTGAGGCGGTCGGCGTAGACGCGGTCACCGCGCCCGACCAGCGTGGAAATGACGCCCAGATTGGCCAGATAACCGCTACCGAAGAGCAGCACCGCCTCCACCCCCAGCCAGCCGGCCAGGGCATCCGCCAGCGCCGCATGGGCGGCCCGCTCGCCACCGAGCAGCGGCGCCGCACCGGCGCCTACCCCGTTCTGCCGGATCTCGGCGATGGCGGCGTCACGCAGGGCCGGTTCCGCGCTCAGGCCCAGATAATCATTGCTGGCAAAGGACAGGAGCGGCTCGCCTTGCGCCCCCATAAAAGCGGGCGGCCCCCGTTCTGGCGCGGGTTGCAGGACCTGCAACTCCCGCCAGAGGTCGTGCGCACGCAAGGCGGACAATTCCCCTCGCCATTGTTCTTCCCGTTCCGTATGCATAGCTTCTTATAGGGAGGGGTCTGTGCCTTGTCAATGGAAGGCGGGAGCGCGAGAATCAGATCCGCCGACAACGACTGGCGTTGCCAAACGGCCTTCATTAAAAAGCAAAGGAACTTCTTGCAAC
>JAKCBU010000096.1 GCA_021839095.1 Pseudomonadota bacterium
GCGGCCCGCAATTTCCGGCCGGGACAGTTTTTCCGTTTGCAGACCTTCGAGAGTCACAGCCCGGTCGTGGATGGTACCCGCTTACAAGTACCGGTGCTGACCGTCAGCGGTGCGGGGGTGGAAGGCGACGCGGTGCGCCTCATGATCCTGCAGTGGGGCACCGGACCGCGTCTGGTGGGACGTCTGCAACCGGGCGACCCTCTGATACTCATGGGGCCGACCGGTGCACCAACCGATATCCCCAGCGGCAAGACCATACTGGTGGTCGCCGGACGCTGGGGTGCGGCGGTGATGCTGGATATCGGCCCGGCCTTGCGGGCGGCGGGCAACCGCGTGCTCTATGTGGCGGCACTGGGCAAAGCCAGCGAACTGGATCACCAGGCGGAGCTGGAAGAGGCCGCGGATCAGATCATCTGGTGTACGGGCAGCGGCCCATTGATCGAGACCCACCGCCCGCAGGACCTCAGTGTCGAGGCCAGTGACATGGTGGCCTTGCTGCGCGCCTATGGGGCTGGTGCGCTGTCCGGACAGACCGCGCCGGGCGATGCGGGGATAACGCTGACCAATGTGGATCGCCTGATGGTCATGGGGTCCACCGGCTTGCTCAAGGCCTTTCAGCAGGCCCTCCAGGGGGAGTTGCAGCCCTATTTCCGAGCTGATCTGGAGGCCACCGCCACGGTGGGCAGTCCCATGCAGTGTATGCTCAAAGGCGTCTGCGCCCAGTGCCTGCAGTGGCAGATCGATCCGGAGACGGGGCAGCGCACCAAGGCGGTGTTCTCCTGCGCGCAGCAGGATCAGCCCCTGGCCTGGGTGGATCTGGACAACCTCACCGCCCGGCAGAGTCAGAATCGCCTCCTGGAAAGGATTTCCAGCCAGTGGCTGGATCACGTAATGCGCGGGGGAAACGAAGGTTCATAGAATGCGTTCGACTTAAACGGTCGCAGCTCTCCCTCCTTACTGCTTGCGGGTACGGGTGTTGCGCAAATGGCAACTACGACGTCCGTTTTGACGAAGGCCGGTCCATCACGTTGGCCAAAAAAGTCTTTGGAGGACAATCCGACTATGGCATCTCGTTTACAAAAAATCCGTCTGGGTGATCTTCTGGTTCAGAACGGCATTATCACCTCCGCGCAACTGGATATGGCGCTCACCCAGCAGCGGGAAAGCGGGCGCAAGCTCGGGCAGGAACTCATTGCCCAACACTTGGTGACCGAAGAAGACCTGTTAAACTTTCTCGCCAGACAACTGCATCTGGAGCGCATCGATTTATCCCGGCAGGCATTGGATCCGCAGTTGGTGTCGCAACTTCCAGAATCTTTGGCGCGGCGTTATCGGGCCATACCACTGCGGGACCAGGGTGAGCGCTACGTGGTGGGTATGGCCGACCCCACCGATTTGCCGGCTTTGGACGCCATTTCCCGTGCCATGGGCAAACCCGTGAAGTTGGCGCTGATTTCCGAAACGGAGTTGCTGCGCGTTCTACCTCAGTTGTACGGCGCGGTCAGCAAAAGCGCCGAACTGCGGGACGCGCTGGGCGACACGGTAAACACTTCAGCCCCACCGCCCTTGCTGGAAAGCAGCGCGGAAGATGCGCCCGTGGTACGCCTCCTCAATGCCGTCTTTACGGATGCCGCCCGTCTGCAAGCCTCTGATATCCATTTTGAGCCGGAAGAATCAGGCTTGCGGGTGCGTTTGCGCGTGGATGGTGTTCTGCGCGAGCACCTGCGCCTGGACAGTCGCTTAACGCCGCTGATTGCTTCCAAACTCAAAGTCATGGCTAATCTGGACATCGCCGAACGGCGCCTTCCTCAGGATGGACGCATGCATCTCGCGCTGGAGGGCAAGGCCTATGACGTTCGCATGGCCACCATGCCCGTCCAGGACGGGGAAAGCGTGGTCCTGCGCCTGCTGGATCAGCAAACGGTATTGCTGCGCTTTAATGAACTCGGAATGCCTCGCAACATTGAGACCAGCCTGCAGGACATCATGCACCGTCCGTACGGATTGTTCCTGGTAACCGGTCCCACCGGATCAGGTAAATCCACGACGCTGTATGCGGCACTGAATGAGATCAACAGTGTAGAGCGCAAGATTTTCACCGTGGAAGATCCTGTGGAATACCGTCTTCAGGGCATCAGCCAAGTACAGGTGCATCCCCGTATCGGGCTCGATTTTGCGCGGGTGTTGCGCACCATCCTGCGCCAGGATCCCGATGTCATCATGGTGGGCGAGATCCGCGATCATGAAACCGCAGAAATCGCCGCGCGCGCCGCCCTGACCGGCCATCTGGTACTGGCTACCCTCCACACCAACGACGCCGTGGGCGCCTTTACACGCCTACAGGAACTCGAGGTGGAACCCTTTCTGATCGGGTCGGCGGTGCTCGGGGTCATGGCGCAACGCCTGGTGCGTCGTATCTGCCCGTCCTGCAAGGCCGAGGACAAGGAGGTCAGCCCCGCAGAACGCGCGGCTTTTGCCGATCGGCTCGGCGTGCCTCCCGACTTCGTCACCTTCTTTCGCGGCAAAGGCTGCAACACCTGCAACTTCACCGGATATCGCGGTCGGCAACCGGTTTTCGAGTTGATCCGCATGGCGCCATCCCTCCGCGCGGCCATTCTCGGCAATAGCCGTGCAGCACTACTTGAGGCCGCCAACCGGCAACAACAGTTCACTTTATTACGCGAAGAGGCCATGCGCCTGGTTTGGGAGGGCATAACCACCCTGGCAGAAATGGTGCGGGTGACCAGCGACGCGGAGGGGCACTGATGGCACGTTTTCGCTATCGTGCCCGCGATGATCACGGACAGCTCCGCGAGGGCATCATGGATGCCGGAGAAGGCGCGATGGTCGCACAGACCTTGCGCAGTAACCAGCTCATTCCCATCACCGTGGAAGAGTTGCGCGAAGGCGTTCGTATCGAACAGTTGTGGAGTCGACTCAACAGGCGACCCATCAGCCGCTCCGACCTCGCCCTTTTTACCCGCCAGCTCTACGCCCTGTTGCACGCGGGCATTCCGGTACTCAATGCCATAGAAGGCCTGATCAGCAGCCATGGTCCACAGACCCGCCTCGGCGAAATACTTCTCCAGGTACGGCGTACGCTCGGCGACGGTCAGCCGCTCTCCGTCGCCCTGGCCGCTTACCCCAAGGTCTTCCAGCCCCTGTTTCTTCGTCTGGTAGAAGTCGGCGAGACCACCGGCAATCTCGACAAGGTATTGCTGCAACTCTCCGGTTATCTTGAACGGGAGGACATCACCCTCGCCCGTATTCGCCAGGCCTTTCGTTACCCGCTTTTCGTGGCCATCGCTTTGAGTGTCGCCATGGTCATTCTCAACATCATGGTCATTCCCGCTTTTGCCAAACTGTTCGCCAACGCCCATATCACCCTGCCCATTTTTACCCGTATGCTCATCGCCTTCAGCAACTTTACGGTCGCCTGGTGGTGGCTGATCCTCATGGTCGTCATTGCCGCCACTTATGGTTTTCGCCTCTTCCTTCGCCAAGCACACGGTCGCTGGCTGTGGGATCGTTTTCTTTTGCGCACCCCTATTTTTGGCCCGCTGATACTGGAAGACGCCATGGCCCGCTTCGGCAGAACCCTCCAGCTTGTTTCCGGCGCCGGCGTGCCGATTCTGAAGGGCATGGAACTGGTCATTGGCGCCGTACGCAACCGCTTCATAGAGGATCGCCTGGATGCGCTCCCCAGGGCCATTCTGCGTGGCGAAAGCCTGCACAGTAGCGCCACCGCCACCGGGCTTTTCCCGCCCCTGGTCCTGCAAATGCTAAAGGTCGGCGAGGAAACGGGCGGGCTCGACGAAATGATGGGCGAGGTGGCGGGCTATTATGAGCGTGAGGTGGAAAAAAAGGTGGACAACCTTGCCGCGCGTATCGAACCGATCATGGTGGTGATCATGGGCGGCTTGGTATTCATTCTCGCCGCCGGCATTTACCTGCCGATGTGGGACATGGTGAAAATGGTCAAGCAGTAGCCGGATCGTTAAAAATACCCAATTAAACCTAGTCATGGCATATGGACCCTCGTTCCGGGGGATGGTATCATGAGACTCTGTTATAGAATGTTACAAAAAATGTTACCTCGCAGACTCCAAGGGAGGCGTCATGCAAAAGAATTCCAGTGAACAGGGTTTCACCCTGATCGAACTCATCGTGGTCATCGTCATTCTCGGCATCCTCGCCGCCTTCGCCATTCCGCGTTTTGTCAATCTGCAGAACGATGCGCGGCGCAGCGTGTTGCAGGGCGTTTCCGGTTCTCTGCAAGCCGCATCGGCGCTGGCCTACAGCAAGGCGCTGGTAAGCACGCCTGTTCAGACGGGGACCAGCGGCACCATTTCCGTCCCCGGGGCTGGCGCTAACGGCACGGTGGCCCTGGCCTATGGCTATCCCACAGGCGCCAGCATCTCCACCATGCTTCAGGACACCACCAATTTTGGTGTGAGTGCCAACACCGCGAACGCGACGTTCTGGCCTACCTCGGCCGGCAACTCTGCTAAATGCAACGTGGTGTATACGGCGGCCACCAGCTCTGTGGGTACCGGAGCGACGCCTACGGTAGTGACGACCTCCACCGACTGCTCCTGATCGTTTACCGGCAGAGGGTAGCAAGCCAGGGAGCCTTCCGTTCCCTGGCTTGTCCGTTGTAAGGACATGGACGGGCAAATGGCTGACCGCGGCTTTACTCTCATTGAAGTCATCGCCGTCCTGATCATAGCCGGTATCCTGGCGGCGCTGATTTTGCCGCGCTTCATGGGGATAGGGGGCTACAGCGCCAATGCTGCGCAGGGAGATGTTATTACTGCGGCACAATATGCGCGGCAGTCGGCCTTGCTGGGCAGTGGCAACATCATCGTGAGCATTCAGGGGAGTAGTGTGACGGTGCAAAACAGCGCCGGGCAAAACCTGCCGGTCCCTGGCGGCAAGGGCTACCCCATCACCATCCCGGCCAGCGCCCAGGCCAGCGCTACCCTCACCTTCACCAGCGCCACCGGCAGCGTGGCTAATGCCACCCAAACCAGCAGTATCACCCTCGTCGACGGTGGTGGCGAAAGCCGCACGGTGTGCATCTCCCCCACCGGATTGGCCTATGCCGGACCGTGCGCATGAGTACCGCGGCGTTGGGGGCGAAGGGGGAAGATCGAGGTGTCACCCTCATCGAACTGGTGATAGGCATGGCCTTGATGGGCTTTCTGGCTGCACTCATCATCCCCGTGGTCTGGTATGGCCGCTTTGGTGCCAATCCCATGCCGACGGCGCAGGCCACGGCGATCGCCCAAAGTACGCTGGAGACCGCGATGACGGCCTCATACGCACAGCCTTTCCCTAACTGCAATTGCACTATCTCGTGCAATCCGCCGCCATCTAGCCAAAATGATTATGGTGTCGCTGTCGCCTGTAGTGCCTCTGTGTTAAGCGGGGCCACGGCAGAATACCTGACCGTTCAAGTGACCGGCCCCAGCGGGGCGGACATCACCCTGGGGGCGTGGCGCACAAAATATATTTTTAGTAGTGCTGCTGCCCCCGGGAACGGCAAC
>JAKCBU010000097.1 GCA_021839095.1 Pseudomonadota bacterium
CAGCGTCGGCGTGCAACTGCGCGAGCGCGGGCACTTCTCCTACACACTGACCGAAGAGGGTGAACTGCAAAGCTATCAAACGGCAGATCTCGCCACCCTGGGGCTAACCGGCGCTGCAAACCGGGTCCGATTCTTTCAGGCCGATGCCTGCAATCTGAAGCCCCTGTATCGGGACTATGATCTAGTGGTGGCAGCCAACCTCATCGACCGCCTGCACCACCCCCGCAAATTTCTGGAGGACATCGCCGAGCGCATACTTCCCGGAGGACTGTTGGTCATCACGTCGCCCTACACCTGGCTGGAAGAATATACTGCGCGGTCGGAGTGGCTCGGCGGTTTCAAACGAGATGGAGAGAATCTGAGCACCTTTGACGCCCTGCGTGAAATCTTGTCCGGACCGTTCCGTCTGCGCGACGACAGCCCGCAGGATCTGCCCTTCGTCATCCGCGAAACGGCGCGCAAATATCAGCATAGTATCGCGCAGGTGACCATCTGGGAACGCTCATGAGCGCGGAACGGGGCAGCGTCGATTTCGACCGGGTTATTCCTCGATGCGGAACCGGATCTCTCAAATGGGATGGTGCCGCAGAACGTTTTGGCGCTGAAGTGCTGCCCATGTGGGTGGCAGACATGGATTTCGCCGCACCCGACGCGGTCATCGCCGATTTGCAGGAACGCCTGAATCACCCCATTTTCGGTTATCCTGGCAATGAAGGGGCCATGGTGCAGGCCGCCGTCGATTGGCTGGCCAGGCGCCATGCCTGGCGGCCGGAAAACGACGCGATCGCCTGCATCAGCGGTGTCGTTCCCGCCCTTTACGCAGCCGTACGTGCCTTCACCCGGCCGGGCGAGGCGATCATCGTCATGCCTCCCATTTATCCGCCGTTCATGGCTGCAGTGGAGGACAACGGGCGGGAATTGCTGCTGGCCCCGCTGATCGCGGATGACACCGGCCGTTACCGCATGAATTGGGATGCCCTGGAAATCGCCGTCGGGCAGGCGAAACTGCTGCTCCTCTGCTCGCCCCACAATCCAGTGGGGCGAGTCTGGACACCGGAAGAACTGCGACGACTGGGCACACTCTGCGCCGATGCAGACTGCGTGGTGGTCAGCGATGAAATCCATGCCGACCTCAGTCAGCATCCGCACTGCCCTTTCCCCAGCCGCTTCCCGCGCTCGATCCTCCTGACCTCTGCGGGCAAAAGCTTCAATCTGGCGGGACTGGGTGGCGGGGTTGGCGTCATCCCCGACGCTGGGTTGCGTCGTACCTTTCTGACTGAAGTCCGGCGCAGTCAGATTCAGCACACCAACCTCTTCGCGCTGACCGCCATGACCAGCGCCTGGCGCCGCGGCGCGGAGTGGCAGTCCGCGTTGTGCGGTTATCTGGCGGACAACGCCCGTTTCATTAGCGAATACCTGATGCGGGAGCTACCCGAGGTCAACTATCGGCAACCGGAGTTCGGGTACCTCGCTTGGCTGGATGTGCGTCATTACGGCAACGATGAGTCGCTTGCACGGCACCTGTTGCAGGCAGGTCTCGGTCTCAACCCCGGGTCCAGTTTCGGACCGGGTGGTGAGGGTTTCGTGCGACTGAACTTTGCCACCCCCCGAAGCATGCTGGAAGAAGGGCTGGGGCGGTTGCGACAGGCCTTGCACCGCTAGTCCCGGAGAACTTTCCACAGGCAACCGCCAGGACGACGGTATCGGAACGGCTTGCCCTGCCCTACAATACCTTCCACCGAGCGGAGGAGACCAGAGAAAAGTGACAGAGGTGCAGGGTAACCTGAAGCAAAAAGTAGTGGCCACGCTGGCAGCGGGCATTCTGCGCGGGGCGGGTTCCCTGCCACGGCGTTGGCGTGCGGCTCTCGGCGCAATGCTCGGTGACTTGGTGCGGCGCAGTATGAGTCGGGCGCGCAAGGTGGTGGACGCCAACCTCGCCATTGCTTTCCCCATGATGAGCCAGGCTCAGCGGCATACCTTGCGGCGCGCGCATTTCCGGGCACTGGGCCAGGCGGCACTGGAGTTGGGACCACTGTGGTACTGGCCCTTGCCCCGCGCCCTCGGCCTGATCCGCGAAGTGCGTGGAGACGATCTGGTGGACGCCGCTTTAGCCAAAGGACATGGGGCGATTCTCTTCACCGCGCACCTCGGAGCCTGGGAAGCCGCGGTGCTCTACATCGGGCAACGCTGGCCGGTAACCGTACTCTACATGGAAACCCGCAATCCGGCTGTCAACGCACGCATTGTGGCTGGCCGCGGGCGCAGTGGTGCGCAACTGGTCCCCAAGGAGGGAGGTATCCGCCCCCTGCTCCACGCGCTGCATCAGGGAGGGGCTATCGGTATACTTCCGGATCAGAACGTCGATCCGCGCGAAGGGGATTATGCCCCGTTCTTTGGCCGTCCTGCCTGTACGACACCTTTGTTGGGCCGACTGGCGGCGCGGCGCGGAAGCCCGGTGTTCGGACTCTTCGCCTATCGGCTACCGGACGGTGAGGGTTTCCGTATCGAGATTGTGCCCATGCCGGAATCCTTCCCGAGCGGGGATACCAAAGCCGATGCCACGACGATGAATGCGGCACTGGAGACTGCCATCCGTAAAGCCCCTGAACAGTACTGGTGGGTTCACCGTCGTTTCAAGGATCAGCCGGAAGGCTGGGACTATCCCTATTAAAATGCTTACGGAAGGATATGATCCAGCAGGGAGAAAGTACGCCCCAGCGCGCCGCGCTGCTGCTGCAGAAACGCCAGGGCCCGGTCGCCCATCTCTGTCGCTGGCTCCTGGGTAGTCAACCACGCCCCCAACTGCGCTACCAGGGCCTCGACATCCACAACCTGAACCGCAGCGTTGGCCGCCAGCAAATCCTGGGTGATACCCTTGAAATTATCCATATGCGGGCCGAAGGTAACCGGGCGGGCCAGCGCTGCAGCTTCCAGGGGATTATGCCCCCCCGCCGGCACAAAACTGCCACCGATGGTCACCACATCTGCCGCCGCGTAGAAGTCCATCACCTCACCCAAGGTATCTATCAGAAAAACCGTGCGCGCGCCCACATCCTCCGCACGCGAGCGCAAGGCAAAGGACACCCCCTTTGCCTGCATCCGTGCCATCACCTCCAGTCGCCTCGAAGGATGGCGGGGAATCAGCACCAGCAGCAGATCCGGCCATTGGCGCTGCAACTCTTCCAGCGCCGCCAGCGCCATCTGCTCCTCACCGGCATGCGTAGAAGCGAATACCCAGACCGGTCGCCCGGCGAAGCGCTGCCGCCACTGACGTCCCCGCTCCCGCGCGGCGACGGGATCGGGCAGGTCATATTTGATATTACCGGTCACCGCCACATGCTCTGCCCCCAGGCGGCGAAAAGCCGCAGCATCCTCCGAACTCTGGGCCGCAACGGCGCTCATACTGGCCAATGCGGGGGCAAAGAGCGTCCGGAAACGGGAATAACCCCGAAGCGAGCGCTGCGAGAGCCGGGCATTGGCCAGCATCAGGGGCACGCCCTCGTGGCTGGCCGCATGACAGAGATTGGGCCAGATCTCCGTCTCCATGATAATCCCCAGGCGCGGCCGCTGGCGGCGCAAAAAGCGCGTGACCGCCGTGGACAGGTCATAAGGCAGGTAATGCTGCAGCACTTCCGTACCCAAACGCTGACTGACTACAGCAGCTCCCGTCGGCGTTGTGCTGGTCATCAGAATGGGCACCTCCGGATAACGTGCCTGCAAAGCCCGCACCAGGGGAATCGCCGCGATGGTCTCCCCCACACTCACCGCATGAATCCATATAGGCCGATCCGAACGGCGCGGCCCCCAGCCGAAACGCTCCCACCATCGCTCCCGGTAGGCAGGCCGTCGCCAGGCCCGCCAGAGGGTAAAACCTAGGACGACAGGACTGAGCAGCCAGAGCAGAAAGGCATAGAGGCGGCGGCTCATCATTCGCGGTGCAAAATTCGGTCGGTCAGCCAGTCCAGACGATACCAGGGCCGAAAGCTTTTCAGGACGCGCTCGCGATCATACCCGTCCTGTATCCAGTCACGCAGGGTCAAGCCGGGCTGGCAGGCGGCAGCATCGTGGTAACTGATGAAAAACCAGTCGAGAATGCCGGTATTGGCGTGCCGGATATGACCGAAAGGCCACAAACGCAGTTGCCGCCGCGCCTTGCCGAGGGGTATCCCCAGCACCAGATGCAGATACAGCACACTGATGAAACCGGCCCGATCCGCCCCGGATTTGCAATGCAGCAAGAAAGGTTGGGGTAATTGATCCAGCACCGCTATGCCCGTCAACAACTTGTCCCGTTCCGGCAGGTCCCGGGAACCAAAGCCGTGCAGGGTCAGGTGCGTCATGCCCAAGGCATCACAAGTCTCCTGCTCCAGACGATAATGGGGTTCGTGGGGTGCCGGAGCACGCAGGTTCAATACCGTGCAGAGACCATGTTTTTGCTGCCAGTGCCGTAACTGGATCGGTGACGGCTGAGCGGAGCGAAACACCCCTGGCGCAATCTCGTGAAAATTCGCATAAAACAACTCGCGGAAAATGCCGTGATCCGTCCAGAACTGATGGCGCCGATAGCGGCGGCGCTCGTCCGGCAGGAGCACCAGGGGGTGTTTCATGATCAGTGCTCCAGCAAAGGGGATAAAGCCGTCCAGACCTGCTCCGGGCGTAACGCCTGCTGGCAGAGTATCAGACCATTTTTCGCTTCCGGCAACGGGCATCGGGATTTACCGCAAGGCGAGCAAGGCGCGGGACTTTGCAGGGTGGTCTGACGGTTCTCTGCCACAGAAAACCGCCCACTGGCCGTCGGTCCGTACAAAGTAACCCCCGCCAGCCCCAAGGCACCGGCCAGATAAGAAAGGCCTGTATCCATACCGACATAGGCATCAGCCCGCACGATCAAGGCGGCAAGCTCCAGCAAGGTAAGCGTGGGCAGCGCCAACACATTGTCCGCCTGTGTCGCGATCCGCTGCGCCCGCGCCGCTTCCCGCGCACTGCCTGCGGGCAGCAACAAACGCAATCCCGCCTGCTTCAGGGGGGCGGCCAATGCCCGCCAATAGTCTTCCTGCCACTCCTTGTTCTCCCACGAGGTCCCGTGAAAACCCAGCACAAAGGGCTGCTGCACCAGTTCACCCCAAGGCCGCGCCAGCGTATCCTTACGCAGGCACGCAGCGGCCCCCTGCAAACCATAATCTGGCGGCGTTTCCGGTAAGGGGTAATCCAAAGCCTGCGCGAACAGTTGGCGATTCCGGCTGATGGCGGGCTGTCCCCAGGCCACGCGAAACCGGCGATGATAAAGCCGGGTGGCACCCGGTTCGCGGGCGCTGGCGGCATCCAGACCCCACAGTGGCGCACCGCCCAGACGGCCCAGCAAGGCGCTTTTGTAGAGGCCCTGGGCGTCGAGAATGTGCTCGTAATGCTCGCCCCGTAGACTCCGGCGTAAGTCCCGCAGCGCAGTCGCCAAGCCTCGCCACCGTTCTTTATGAACACGCAGAGAGAAGGGGATCACCCGCGTGACGCCGGGATGCAGTTGGGCGATGGGCGCGAATGCGAGATCGGA
>JAKCBU010000098.1 GCA_021839095.1 Pseudomonadota bacterium
CGTTTCTGGCAAAACATCGAGCATTATGCGCGGTGCGCCGGGATTACCCGGACGGTGTCGCCGCATAGCCTGCGCCACGCCTTCGCTACCCACCTGCTGAATCACGGCGCCGACCTGCGCAGCGTGCAGCTGATGCTCGGTCACGCCAGTCTCTCCACCACGGAGATCTATACCCATGTGGCGCAGGCACGTTTGAAGGCGTTGCATCAGAGGCATCACCCACGCGGGTGATGCGCGTATCGCTTGGCGGCAACACGAACGAATGTTTGAGCTTGTTGCCGCCGCGCTGCGGTGAATCGCCCGTGTGTATGTTACTTCTTGGGTAACGTCACCACCACGTAGACACTGGCCTTGCCCTGCCGTACCAGCAAGGGAATGGGCTGGTTGGCGGGTAGACCGGCAACAATGCGCTCCAGTTCCGCTGGACTGCTGACGTCCTGCTGGTCGATTTGCTGGATGATCATGCCCGGCATGATCCCGGCTTCCGCCGCCGCCCCTTCACCAACACCGACCACCACGACCCCGTGATGTACGTCCAACCGCTTTTCAATGAGGGGGGTCAGAGACTGGACGTGGATGCCCATGCGGGACACCTTGCCCACCTTGGCGGGTGACGTGGGCACCTGGCTGCTGGTCTGCTCGGCCATGTTCTTGGGCAGGGCGGTAACCAGCACCTCTTTGGTTTCCGCTGTTCCGCGATGGAGGATGCCCACCTTGACCCGGGTACCCGGCACGGTATTGCCGACCATGGGCGGCAGTTGCCCGACGTTGTATACCGGATTGTTGTTGTAGGTGACGATCACGTCCCCCGGTCTGATGCCGGCCTTGGCGGCCGGGCTGCCGGGCATGACCGAAGCGATGAGCGCGCCGACCGGTTCCTTGAGACGCAGGGCCTGCGCCATCTGCGGCGTGACATCTTGCACTTCCACGCCCAGGTAGCCGAACTGGATCGCTTTGTGATTTTTGAAATCCTGCACCACGCGCATCACGGTATTGATGGGGATGGAGAAGGACAGGCCCATGTAGCCGCCGCTATTGGTGTAAATCTGATCGTTGATACCCACCACCTGGCCCTTCATGTTGAAGAGTGGTCCGCCGGAGTTGCCGGGATTGATGGGCACGTCGCTTTGAATGAAAGGAATGTACTCGTCGTCGGGCAACGGCCGGTTCATGGCGCTGACCACGCCCTGGGTCACGGTGTTGTAAAAGCCGAAGGGCGCGCCGACGGCGAGCAGCCATTGACCGACCTTCAGATCGTCGGAGTTCCCGAGGGGTACGGTGGGCAGGTCCTTGGCGTCTATTTTGAGCAGGGCCGTATCATATCGCACCGAAAGCCCGATCAGCTTGGCCGGATAGGCGTGGTGATTGGTGAGGGTGACGACGATATGGTTGGCGCCGCGCACGACGTGGCCCGCGGTGACGATGTAGCCGTCCGGGCTGATGATGAAACCGGAGCCGAGCGACTGGATCTTTTCATGCTGCTGTGGACCCGGGCCATTTTGTCCGGGGGGCATGAAGTGATGAAAAAACTGATAGAATGGCGAATTGGGTGGAAAGGGGTTGTTTTGCTGGTGGATGACCTTGTTGGTGGTGCTGCTGATGTTGACCACCGCAGGGCCGTAACGATCGATAATCGGCGTGAAATCCGGCAAGGCGACCAGTGCCTGTTGAGGCGCCGTGTTGGTCGAGATGGACAAGGCGGGCGCGGTGGGGGAATCGGCCTGTGCCCATTCCGTCGCACCTAGTGCAAAGCCAAAACATGCCGTTATAACAGCAATTACGATCATTTTACGGCGCTTGAATATCGAATTCGGGCGATTATTCGCCATGAGGTTCTCCTTCGGGATTTGGTCTTGCAACTCGGTACGTTTCAGCTTGGACTCTGAGAAAAGGCGGAGGTTCCAGGCCAGATACCACAACATAACACTAAACGTGAACGGGAGACGACCGTGGGCAAGCGCCGGTTCAGTGCAAGGCGCGGGACAGCAGGGAGCGGTAGCGTTCCACCAGGGGTCCCTGATTGCCCTGCAAAGCGAATATCTTGAGGATGGTTTTGCGGGCCAGCCCGTCCTGGTAATTTTTGTGGCGTTCGACCATCTCGATGAGTTGATCCAGAGCCGCTGTTTCCTGCTTTTGTAAGAGGAGGAGCAAAGAGCGCTGATACATCGCCTGTGCACGGGCATCGCCTTTTTCGTGGGCGATGGCGCTTTCCAGTTCCGCCATGGGCGGCGCGTTACGGACGGTTTCGATGAATTCCAGCAGGGCCTTCAACCCCTCCACTTCGGTTTCCAGCTGGAAAGTGGGGGACATCGCGTCGATCTGAGCTTGCGCGTCGGCGGGACGATCCTGTTGGATGGCCAAGCGCGCGAGCGCCAGGCGCGCCGGGTCATTCTTGGGATTGAGACCGAGGACCCGCTGCAGCAAGGACTCCGCCTCCGCGGCCTTACCTTGGGCGATGGCATCGAGCGCCTGTATGTGGAGGTCGTCGCCCGGCGCAGGCAGGTGTTTTTCGATGAATCGGCGGACGGCGGGTTCGGGCAAGGCCCCGGTGAATTCGTCCACGACTTTTCCACCCCTGAAGGCCTTGACGGCCGGGATGCCGCGAACCTGATACTGACGGGACAAATCCGCGTTTTCGTCGGAGTTGACCTTGGCGAGCACGAAGGCGCCGTCCATTTCTGCCGCCAACTTTTCCAGGATCGGACCCAAGGCGCGGCAGGGTGCGCACCAGGGGGCCCAGAAGTCCACCAGTACCAGCACCTGTCGAGACCGTTCGATGACCGCCTCCTGAAAATTGCCGAGATTCACTTCGAGCATGTGTCCACTGACTGCCATACGCACTCCTGAGAAAATAGAGAACAGATCGAACTTGTATCCACCGTTTTAGGTTTGGTCAAAACCGGATATTTTCAAGGCGCGGTTTCCGGAGCGGTTACTGTTGTTCGGCTTTGGCCAAGGTATCCAGTACGGACTGGAGCAGGCTGCGCCCGAGAGGTCCCATGCCGCGCTCCAGTGTGAGCCGATCGTATCGGCCCCGGGAGAGGGGGCCAAGGGCCGCGCCCATGCGCGCCATGTCGCCTCCGGCCTGTTGCATCTGACTGGCCATGCGACCGAGCCAGGACAGGGCTTCCGGTTCACCGCGGCGGGCGGCGAGGATGACGCTGGCGAGGCCAGGGGCGGCAAGAGTGGGGTCGGCTTGATCACCGGCTTTGGGTAAAGTTTCGGGATTCTGCAAACCCATGAGGATGGATTCGATGATGACGCCGTCTTCCTCGTCCAGCCCTCGGAGCAGGCCCAGCTCCCGTTGTCCGGCCAGAATCTGGCGGATGACGGCGACCAGATCGCCCCAGCCATTGGCGGCGGCGACACGCAGACTTTCTTCCAGCGGCGCCCGGAGATGAATATTCTGGCAGGCGGCGGCGACTTGCAGGATGAGGGCCGCGTGGGCGCTGCGGATCTGCTCTCGGCGTTCGGGGAGGACGGACATGGTTGTGGGAACTCCATGTAAAAATGGTGGCCATTTTGCGGTATCGGCTTCGTGACTGCAAAAGCCGGACTGTTCAGCGGTTGAGGTGTCGCGCCAGATAACGCCCGGTGTGCGACCGGGGATCGCGCGCGATCTCGTCCGGTGTGCCGGTGGCGAGGATCCGGCCACCGCCGGAGCCGCCTTCGGGACCGAGATCGATGATCCAGTCCGCCGTCTTGATGACGTCCAGATTGTGCTCGATAACGATGATGGTGTTGCCCGCGTCGGCCAGTTTCTGCAGCACCTCCAGGAGCAGGGCGATGTCGTGGAAGTGTAGCCCGGTGGTGGGTTCGTCAAGGATGTAGAGGGTCCGCCCGGTGTCGCGACGGGAGAGTTCCCGGGAGAGTTTGACGCGCTGCGCTTCGCCGCCGGAGAGGGTGGTGGCCGCCTGGCCCAGACGCAGATAACCCAGACCCACGTCGAGCAGGGTCTGCAATTTGCGGGCGACGGAGGGGACGGGGTCGAAGAAGCCCCGCGCATCTTCCACCGTCATCTCCAGGACCTCATGAATGTTTTTGCCCTTGTAATGCACATCCAGGGTCTCACGCTTGTAGCGTTTGCCGCCGCAGATATCGCAGGGCACATAGATGTCCGGCAGAAAGTGCATTTCCACCCGGGTCACGCCGTCGCCCTCACAGGCTTCGCAGCGTCCGCCCTTGACGTTGAAACTGAAGCGGCCGGGATTGTAGCCCCGGGTGCGCGCTTCGCCGGTGGCGGCGAACAGCTCGCGGATGGGCGTGAAAAGACCGGTGTACGTCGCCGGATTGCTGCGTGGCGTGCGGCCGATGGGGCTTTGGTCGATGGCGATGACCTTGTCCAGATCTTCCAATCCGTGGATCTGCTTGTGGGGCGCCGGGCTCTGATGGCTGCCCATGAGGACACGGGCGCAGGCGGGGTAGAGGGTGTCGTTGATGAGGGTCGATTTACCGGAACCGCTGACCCCGGTGACGCAGGTGAAGAGACCGATGGGAATGCGGGCATCCACCGACTTCAGGTTATTGCCGGTGGCCCCCTCCACTTCCAGCCAGCGCTGGCTGGCATTACCGCGTCGACGTTCGGGGACGGCGATGCAGAGGTCGCCGGTGAGATAGCGTCCGGTCAGGGAGCCGGGACTGTTGCGGATTTCCTCCGGACTGCCCTGGGCGATGACCTCGCCGCCGTGGGTACCTGCGCCGGGACCCATGTCCACCACATAATCGGCGGCGCGGATGGCGTCTTCGTCATGCTCGACGACGATGACGGTGTTGCCCAGATCGCGCAGATGCTTGAGGGTGCCGATGAGGCGATCATTGTCGCGCTGGTGCAGACCGATGGAAGGCTCATCGAGGACGTACATCACTCCCACCAGCCCCGCGCCGATCTGCGAGGCGAGACGGATGCGCTGCGCTTCCCCACCGGAGAGGGTTTCGGCGGAGCGGTCGAGGCTGAGGTAGTCGAGGCCGACATCCACCAGAAACTTCAGACGGCTGCCGATTTCCTTGAGGATGCGCTCGGCGATGAGGGCTTCCTGACCCTCCAGTCGCAGGTGGGTGAAATGCTGCAGGGACTCGCGAATGGACAGCGCCGAAACCTCCTGAATGGCCAGTGGCCCGACCCTGACCATGCGCGCTTCTTCGCGCAGGCGGCTGCCATTGCAGACGGGGCAGCGTAGACGGCCCATATAGCGCATGATTTCTTCGCGAATGAGGTTGGACTGGGTTTCCCGCAAGCGGCGCTCCAGACCGGTAACGACGCCTTCGAAGCTCAGCTTGTGACGGTGCGTCCCTTGCTGAACGGTGATGCGTTCGGGGCTCCCATGGAGGATCTGTTCGCGGACGTCATAGGGCAAATCCTGCCAGGGGGTGTCCAGCGAAAAGCGGAAGTGCGTGGCCAGGGCGGCGAGCAGCGGCGCATAGTGTTCCTGATGGCGCTTGGTCCAGGCGGCAATGGCACCATCACGCAGGCCCAGTTCCGGGTTGGGGACGATCAGATCCGGATCGAAAAAGGTGATTTCGCCGAGGCCGTCACAGCGCGCGCAG
>JAKCBU010000099.1 GCA_021839095.1 Pseudomonadota bacterium
GCATGGCGTGCCTTCTCTGACCTATTCGCCATCGTACTCACGTATCTCATGCTGCCGGATACACAAGCCCAGCGCCTGCAACGCCGTTTCCAAATCCTTCCAATGCGTTCTTAACGGCGCAACTTGATCGGCCTTGATCGACAAGCTCAAGATATCCCGATGCAATCGCAGTTTCGCCTGTATATTCCCCAGATGGGGCATATGCAGCGTCAATGTGCTGTCCCAATGCGGCGCGACGGCCTCCATGGCCATCGCCGGTGGGCGTGCATGGTCCCTCGCGCGTCCTTCGCGCCGGCTCACGGTCCATTGCATACACTGCCCCGGCCATACCGGACCACTCCAGGTGATCTGCTGTTGATTCAGCACCTGGACTTGGCGTCCTACCAAACTCGCCAGGTCGGCGAACGGCTGTACCGAAGCGTGATTTGCGACCGTTTTCCCCAGATCGGCAATTTGCATGTATGTCATTGCCCCCGTGGCGCGATCCGGCAAAATGCGCGCCGGAGTCTGATTGGTGGCAGACGGCGGAGTGGTCGCCTCGTGTGGAGTCGATAGCCCTTTAGGCACCACCCGGGGCAAAGCGGCGTTCTGCGGTTCCCCTTGCAGATTTTGCAGGGGCATTTTGCCCTGAACCCAAGCCACCAGATGGCTCTCATAAAAAAGCCCGCTCTGCGTCACGGACTGCTGTAAAGTTTGCGCGATCTGCTCCCCTGCGGTGGGCGGTCCAGCCAGGAGTGGCCGCAACCCGCGGATACCACCGGTCTCTGCTGAGCGCGGCAACTCCAGAAGGGATTGCGCCACATTCGACAAGACCAAATGGTCGGCTACCGGGTGTGGGGCCGTCCTCGTCAACAAGAAAGTGGGTCGTACCGCGCCGCCCAAATAGAGGAGTTGCAGACGCTCTCCCACGGTCCATTGCCCGGGCAAATGGAGGGCAAGCGACCTGCCCGCCACCTCGACGAGCATTTGTCCCTTGACACTTTGTAAAATTCGCCCCTCTACCGGAGTACCAGGAGGCATGGCCTTCGCCAGAGCCGTCGCGACTCGTTGGGTCAGCGCTGCCCCGACGACACGCATGAGCGGCCCGGTTGCTGCGGAAAGTGTCATTTTCGCAGCAACCGGATCAGGAGCTCCGCTTCTTCTTCGCCCACCTGACAAGCCGCCGCGATATAGCGCGCGTCGCGCCCGGACTCAGCCAACAAGCGGGCACGTTGGTAACGATTTTCTTCATCCTCAGCGGTCGCCTCCGCCATCAATACATGATCGGCGCCCAGGATATGGGCACCATTCCGCTCCTGCACGCCCGACCGTGCCGACGATAACCGCCCCACCACCGCCTCCAGCGACTGCATCCGTCGCTGCGAGTCCCGCACATTCATCAACAAACCCCGTTGCAAGCGCCATAACAATACCTGAGCGGCGATGATAATCAATGCGAGGACAACCAAGAAAACCCACATAGCTGTTATTCCTTCGTAATCAAGTTTTCCACCAGCGCTTGATTAAATTTTTCCAGGACACTGTTTCGGCCTTCGCCGAACGATGCAGCCCGATCCCGAGTACTCGCAATATCTCACGATCACGGGCCTGCACATACTGCGCCACCCGCTCCCGATCGGCCGCCGGTGGATTCTGGAACTCAACACCCAGCATCACCCCCATCGCACCCGGTCTGTGCGGCTCCACAAAACGAATGATCGCGGGCATGTGCAAGGACTCGCCGCCGCGAATCGTAAAAATGAGTTGTGGGACTACCTCATTCTGCCGGAAAGGATAATCCTTTGGGCAACTCGCCAAAATACGTAAACCCCCCGCGCTCACATCCTGCATGCGTCCCATCACCCTCTGCGCGCCCTGGCGGTAAATTTCCACCTGATCGGGATCTTGCACCGTCGGTGGCACGCGATAGAGCTGCCGACGTTGCAACTGATACACGGCATCGGGGTAACGGACCACCACGACATCGCCCTCTATCCGGACGATCGCGCTACGGAATCCGCTGATGATACCATTAATACGGGCAAGCATGGCGATGGCCGATCCCGAGGGAACGACTTTTGGAAAATTGAGCGGTACATCCACCCCAAGCAATCCATCGGCTTCCCGCACTTCGAGCAACAACGTATTAAAACTCGTCGACCGACCTTCCAGCCAGAACGTGCAAAAAACATGCTCCCGCTGCAGACTGCTGAGGACATGTGCCGCGCGCAAGGAAGAACTCACCCGATAGTGCGCATCAAAAAGACGGTGCCGCGCGTCGTGGAGCTGTTCCGTCATCGTGACCCTCCTTTTTGACATTCAACGAGCCGGACGCACGGATCGTCCCATCGCGCCGCTTCGATCATGAAAACATATTTAGCCGCGTTAGCGTAACCAACAACCGGGGAAGTCGTATCTCTAGGAGTTTACGGATCCGGGAAACGGGGGCTCCCGATCAAGCGGTCCGATTGGGGCGAGATCCCGGGCATGGCAACCGCCTCACCCTCCTGTCAGGCCCACCGGAACCAGCCTACGACGAACAAGATGAAACGGCCATGGGCGCACCGCCTTCGCGCCCGATCTCCATGCCATGACCCGAGGAGCGCCGGACAATCTCCCAACGTAATCCGGTGACAATATCGAGCAATTGGCTGACTGAACCTCGTTTTTCCATACTTTCCTCGTGGGCGCGGATCTCCTCCAGTGTCAGCAGCAACAAATGCTCCATATCCAGAAGGTCCCGAGCCAGGTCGTGCGCATTGGAGATCTCGATATCCTCCGGATAGGAGGTGATCATATCGTGGAGCCCCGCACACAACTCATGCAACCCGTTGATCAGTAATTCCGAGCTCTCGTCGCGCACGCTCGCCACCAGACCGACATGGAAAACACCGAGGGTAACGGATATCGGCAATGTCAAAGTACGCATTTTCACCTCCCCCATGAACAGACGGGCGTCGATACTCAGTGATCACCCACCATGTATCATTCCCGATTCATTCGTCGGCATCGGAACACTTCATGCTGAAGCCCCATTACGACCGCGACAGATGTCCTAAAAAACGCCTGAGTTGAATGACCAGTCTGGCCAGCGTGGCCTCTGCGGCACTGTAGTGGCCGTTGGCTAAGTCATGGCGGGCATTTTCCAGAGAAAAACAGACCTTAACCAACTCGGCAGGGAGCACATCCAACATCGACTCCGGCGGAGATGGATCAGAACGCGAATCACTGTCAGGGTCTGGTCGTCGCGCCGCTGCGTGGTGATCATTCGAACGATCTGAAAGAGGGACATGATTCTTCACGAAGCCGTCCTCCCGTTTCTTGCATTATATAGCGTAAAGAAACGCTCCCGTGTCACCTTGCTGGCCTTCGCGACATAGAGCGCCTGATCCGCATGCTGTATCAAACTGTCATCGGAGGCATCGTCGAGAGGATACACGGTTATCCCCAGACTGGCAGCGATTCGCATTTCGGCTTCATGATACCGGTAGGGTTTACCAATGACATTTTGGATGCGGTCCAATATCAGGTATAAAGCTTCATCATTATCGAGATCCTCGAACAGGAGGACAAACTCATCCCCTCCCAGACGAATCAAGGCATCGGAAGACCGCAGTACCTTTTTCAATCGAATCACCGTCTCCTGCAAAACCCAGTCTCCGGCTTTATGCCCAAACGTGTCATTTACCTCTTTGAAACCATCCAGATCAAGTACACCGAGGGCAAATAAGGTGCCGTGGCGATGGCTGCGGGCTTTGGCTTCAGTCAGCCGCGGCCTGAGATATGCGCGATTGGGTAATCCCGTGAGCGGGTCCCGCTGGGCCTGTTCCTTGGCGGACACCATCAGTTCCAGCAATCTCGGTACCATGAGCAGATGCTTCAGCCCGAGACGATCCAGGTACCCAGAGATGCCGCTTCCCAGTACCCACAACGCGTTCTGGTGCTCCAAACGCACGGGAAGCACAGCCGCTTCCCGGATGTGATCGCGCAGCGGGCGCAAAACTTTCGGAGTTTCCGCTTGCATTAGGTCATATATTGCGGCCCTATCCATCAACATCTCCCACGTTACCGGTGCGGCCTGCTGGTTTTTTTTGTCTACCCGGGAAGGTGAAGTCATGTCATCATGGGCGGTCCGTTGCGGCTTCTTGAAGTCGGACAAACAAATAATGCTTGACCACTTCAAAGGATCGATCGCGCTCAGCAGTCTTTTACAAAAGCCATTTAATATCTGTTCTGTGCTTATTTCGAGATTAAACCCAGAGCGGAATATATCTCCCAGAAGATCGTAGAATCGGTGATAATCCTGAGCGATCATCGCCGATACATTCTTGGTACGCATTTGCGAGGCCGTCAATCCCTGCGCGAGAAAGGCCATATCGAACGACTTATACGACCCATCCACCTCCGTTGGAGGCCTGATGAGCCACTGATTTGCGCCATCGGACAGAGAGAGGTCATAGCCCGCGGAACTCTCCTGAAAGCGGTAATAAGCAGGGGCCACCGAGCCTGGAACCTGCGCCCCCGGCATGCCCGCCCCCACCGGATGCATTATTTTTTCTCTGAAATACAGTGGCTTGTCTTGTCTGTTTGCGGAGTGTCTTGTGATGGCCATACACGTCTCCATATTTATGCGCTGCATGAGGCATCGCGTTATTTCGTCATCTCCCGATCCGACCAGGCGGGTCGCAGTTCACCATCCCGACCAAACCGTATGGTGTGGTACACCCATCCCAGAGCGAAGAGGGCCAGATTCTGATCATAGTAGTGTGGTGTTTTGCCATAGAGGCCGCTCGCCTGGTCCTGATCCGCCGTCAGCCTGAGCCACTGATTCCGCAGCGCCGGTTTCATACCCTTCTGCATCAGGTAAGGGATCAGGGCGGCAGAGAAACCCGCAGGCCCCACGCCAGTAGGGGCACCGGTGACCCAGTTCTCACTCACGGGCGGCAACAGGTGCGACTGCAGATAGTTCGCCATGCCTGACACCTGATCCAGAATGCGCTGGGCTCCCGGCGTATTGAGATTGCTCATCCCGGCCCAAAGGTACACGCGAATGGCATTGTAACTGGCATTGGGTCCCTGCGGGGCCACGTGGTACCCCTGTTGAGAGGAATAGGCCACCCAGTCTGGCGCAAAACCATGCGGACTGACCGCTTTGATAAAGGCGGGCAAATGCGTCGCCATGGCGCGCCAGGGCCCGTGTGGCAGGGCGTGGGCCAATCCTTCCACCACCGGTAGAGGCAGATAGCTGGGATTGAAGATATAGGTGTCTGCGGCCACGCGAAATCCATGTTTTCCGGGTAAGAGCATAGGTCCGCCCGGCAGGGTGACCACCTCTTTCTGGGCAATCCGTTTGGCGAGGAGCGTGCCGAGTGCGGTATAGCTGTCGCGGCCCCACAAACGCCCCGCCTGAATCAAGGTGTAGGCGATCCACAAGTCCGCGTCGGCGGCCGAGTTGCCATCGAGTACCCCCCAGGTCTTATTGGGGCGCTCACCCCAACGCCATGCGGGCAAATGGGCTGCGAGGCTCCCTTGCGCCAGATTATCCTGGGTCCAGGTCAGAATTT
>JAKCBU010000100.1 GCA_021839095.1 Pseudomonadota bacterium
GATCTCATCCTTAAGACAAATGATAATATAATGATACACGATGGTCGTATTTATTCGAAGACCCACACTGATCTCGCTTACGGTGCGCCATCACCACTTTCAGAGGAGCTCGCGATGTCACAGCTGCTGTATGACGACGGAACCCATAAGTGTATTGCCTTCACCGACCTGGTGGAAGGTGAGGGGATTCAGGCCAACCAGTTTCTCATCGTTCATGATGGGGAAGGGATGCTGCTCGATCCTGGCGGTAACCTGACCTATAAGAACTTGCTGGCGGAGATGGCGAGCTATTTCCTTCCGGCGCATCTGGACTTCGTGTTTGCCTCTCACGAGGACCCGGATATTGTGGCCTCGGCCAACGGTTGGTTGCTGATTACCGACGCGAAGATTCTCATTGCTCAGGAATGGACCCGGTTCCTGCCGCATTTTTGCTCTAAAGGCATGACCGCGGGGCGCGTGATCGGCATCCCGCCGCAGGGCATGGCAGTCCGTCTGGCAGGGCAGGAACTCTGCATCGTGCCCGCCCATTACATGCATGCGGTGGGTAATTTCCAGGTATACGATCCGGTGAGCAAAATACTCTTCTCCGGGGACCTGGGCGCTAATCTGGTCAGTGGACATGATGCGTCCCGGGTGATCGAAGGTGCGGAAGCGTTTCATATCCACCGTGTGGCATCAAGTATGGATGACTTTCACCGCCGTTACATGGGTGGCCAGAAGGTCTGCAGACTGTGGAGCAATATGGTGCGAGATATGGAGATAGAATGGATCGTGCCGCAGCACGGCGCCTCTTTTAGAGGCCGGGACACCGTCACGGCCTTCCTCGACTGGTTCGCGGGACTGGAGTCTGGCCCCGACCTTCTGACACAAAGTGATTTTCAGTTCCCCATTCCCGAAATTCCGGAAAGGGGTGCCACATGAGTCCGGAACAGTTTGAGGATTTCGTCGCGCGATTACGTGCCTTATCACCACAGATACAGGGCGCCATGCTGATTTCCGCCGAGGGCGCCGTGCTTCACCAAGAGGGCGAAGCGGTGGCGGACCGGACGCTCATCGGCATTGCGGGGGCTGCCGTCGTGCGCCTGGCCGGGCACATCGGCGCGGGCCTCGCCGCGTGTCCGCTCCAGGAGATTACCCTATGTTGTGATCCTCATGCAGCCCTCTTTTTGCCCATGGGCGAGGAGACGCTCATGATGATCGTCATGTCTGTGGAAGCGGATACGCGGCCTTTGGCACTGGCGATCCGCGCCTGCTTGAATGGACAAGCGGTGTTTGCGGAGGCTTCCCGGTAAAATAAAAAGCTGGATCAAGCTGATGGCGGGTCGTTCTTAACGGAGTGCTGCGTCGCCGATAAGCGTTCCATGACCGCTTCGGGTTGGGACTCTATCTCCAGAAAATTCGCGTCGATATCGGCCAGCATCTGGTCGTAACTGGCTTCGCTCAGCAGGCCCTCTGCGCGCGCGTCGAGAATCTTCTGCTTTTCCTTGAGGAGCAGATGCCGGTACAACCGGGAGAAGTCGCGCTGAAGTATATGTGTGTCATCGCGTGTACCCAACCCGGCCAGTTTCTTTTCGGCCGCTTCCTGCTCCTGCTGGTAATATGTGGCCAGTACATCCAGCGCGCGTCCATTCCGCAGCCCGCCCTGGCGCAGTCGTCCGATCTCATGGCTCCCGGTTTGCGCAAGGATGACGCGCATCCGCTGCATTTCAACCTCCTGAGAACCCTGGCCACGGCCCAGTACCTTGAGGGCGCTCGCCAGCGGAGAAATGCTCAGTCCCTGGATCAGGATGGTCAACAAAACGACGCCAAACACCAGGTTGATCAGCAAGGTGCGATAAGGAAAATCATAGGGGAGACTCAAGGCCAGCACCATGGACAATGCCCCGCGAATACCGCCCCACACCAGCACGAAATTCCAGGTCGCGGGTATTCGGCCCCGTGTGCGGCTCAGCAATCCGCTCATGCCATAAATGACCGCGGCCCGGGCGATGGTGACCGCCACATAGGCCGCCAGGATGAGGGGCCAGATGCTGAGCAGGCCGGGCAGGTGGATGGTGAAACCGACGAGCAAAAAGATGAGTGAGTTCAGGGCAAAGCCGATATATTCCCAGAAGGTGTTTACCGCCATTTTGACGGATGCGGTCATACCCCTTTTCGCCCCGTAATTGCCGCAGATCAGTCCGGCGACAACGGTACTGATGACGCCGGAATAGCCGAGTTGCATCGCGGTCAGAAAACTGCCGTAGGCCGCCAGGATGGTGATGGTGATTTCGACCATGCCATCATGGACGCGCTTGATCACTTCGGAGCTCAACCAGCCGATCACCATGCCCGCCAGCGCGCCACCACCGACCACGGCGAAAAACTGAATGGCCAGCGCCGGGACGGATATCGCCTTGCCTTCCGCCAGTGTCAGAAACAGGGTGAAGAAGACAATAGCGGTCCCATCGTTGAGCAGGCTTTCACTTTCCACCATGAATGTCAGACGGGATGGCGCCTGCAGTTTGCGAAATATGGACACCACGGAAATCGGATCGGTGGCGGCCACGGCGGCACCGAACACCAGGGCGACACTGACAGGCATGATCACCCGGGATAAATCGGGCAGGTACCGACTGCTCCAGAGCAATACGAAGGCGGTCACGACCATCGATAGGAGCACCCCCGGCACCGCCAGACCAAATATGGCCAGACGGTCACGCCACATGGCGCTGGAGGAGAGGTGGTAAGCGGATTCGAAAATCAGACCGGGCAGGAAGAGGGTAAATACCAGATCATGGGTCAACACCGGGGCTTGAAACAAATGCACGGCTCCCAATACCAAGCCGCCCAGTACCAGCGCGACGGTATAGGGTATGTGAAAGCGATTCGCCAATACGGAGAGCAGGGACGCTATCACAAAGAGCAAGAGTATGACGGTTTCTGGAATCATGAGGTTCTCTGCCGCGGGACTAAAAAATGCTTTTCAGCGCGTCGATGGCGCTGCTCAGCCGTCCGCATGTTTTTGGGCCAAAAAACTGATGCCGTCGAGCACCTGATAGAAATCCCGGGCATAGTAATCCGGAGCCACGTCATTATAGGATTTGCTGCCCTGGTTGGAGTCAACGAAGAGGGTTTTCATGCCCGCCTGCTGGGCACCATAGATATCCCGGTACATGTCGTTACCGACGTAAATGGCTTCAGGGGGCGCGACTTCCAGTTGTTCCGCAGCCATGGCAAAGAGCCGGGAATCGGGTTTGCGATAACCGTGGTCGCCGGAAATAATGCGTACGTCAAAATATTTTTTGATGCCCATTGCGCGCATTTCCGGCAGCGCGAAGCAGCGTTGCGCATCGGAGATGATGGCCAGCCGATATGTTTCCTGCAGACTTTTCAGGGTGCGCTTAACCCCCTCGTAGCGCTCCAGGCGCGTGCGGGAAATGCCACGGTGCAGGCGCGCCAGCTCCTTGGCCAGATCCCCGCGCCTTTTGACCGGCTTGCTGTTTTCCTGCACCAGCAGTGTATGCCAGATCGCTTCCACGTCGATCTCCGGATATCTCTCCGGGGACTGACGTTTCCCTTCTTTCAGGATGGCGAAGTAGCGTTCACGAAGCTCCCTCCGATTCATGAACACTCGGTGGTACGTGAGATAATGCGAGATTCCGCGATAAATTTCCTCCAGTTCTTCATTGGTTTCTATATTGATCAGGGTGCCATAGAGATCGAAACAGACGGCGCGTATGGACATGATCCTATCTCCGTAAGATGTGGGTGGCTTCGTGGACCAGAGATTGGCTGTAACGCCAATCAAGCCAGGAATTACGGGCGATGCGCAGCAGCGTCATGCCCATATAGAAAGGGATACGTTCGGTGATCGCCGTGAAAGCGGCGTGGCGATCCGGGAAATGGGTGCTGTATTCCCAGAGGAAGTGACCGATAAATGGTTCCGCATGTTCACCATGATGGGTCGTGCGTATGAAATGATGTTTGATTTCTCCGGCGATCATGCCCAGATCGTAAGCACGATCGGCCGCCTTCATCCGCTCCAGATCGATGGCGATGGTGCGATGGTGCGGTGCAAAGAGAAAGTTGGCGGGTGTGGCATCGCCATGGATCAGCACTTGCCGGTCCGACCACATGCTACCCGTCTGCCGCCAGTGTTCACGATAGGTATAGATTTCGTGCGTTTGATGTGCAGAAATCCGGTGGCGTCGCTGCAGCCGGGCCATGATTTTGTCGAAATAAGAAAAGTTGGCGTCAAAACATACGGTTTCCGATTGTACGGTCCAGTTATGCAGCTTGGCAAGGAAGTATGCGAGATCGGTTAAGCGGGCATACAATGCATCGGCGTCATGATGTCGAATGCTCTCGGCGATGACGTTGGACAGCGACTGTCCTGCACAATATTCTTCCACCAGCAGACTGTTCATTTCCCGCGCGATACCCAATGGCTGTGGAATATACAGTCGCTGACTGTTGAAACCAAGATGACGTAGACAGTGCATATTCTGCCATTCATGATGCGCCCGTTCCCAGGCCTGCCGAGGGTCTTCGTCCATCTTGCCGAAAAATTTTCCAATGACCCTCTGCCGGGAGTGCGTTTCCTCATACAGAAAGACCTCGTTAGAGGCCGGAAACTGGAAGACCCGGAATTGATGCGGGCGGTATTCTGCGAAAAAATGCGGGAATATCCGCTCCTTCAGATAATCGTAGAGGGGATCGTGGGGCTGCAGGCGACCGAGGTATTTCATGTTAAACCCTGCTGCCGCGATGTCATGAATCTGCGGGAGGTGGGGACCGCAGCGTCGGGCGCAACCGTATACCGATGATTTTCCAGCCGGGTTCCGCCTTGCTCAGCAAGGGCGCAATATTTTGCAGAATTTGTCGCTCCAGTGCGGCCTTGGCCGCGGCGGAGGTGGTGATGCGGGCCAGATCCGGAAATGCCATGAAGGGATTGGCAATGCGCGCATCAAGCTGGTCTTGATTGGCCTGGAGGCCTTTCCAGGGCCCCCCTCCTCGCAGGATCGCTACCGGGTGGATGGTCAGCGCCTGGGTCTTCCCCGTATGATCGGTGAGGGTCACCCCGTAAGATCCCAGAGCAAACTGGCGCTGCGTCAGCGCTGGTTGAGACGGGGGCACGGGTGCGCTGACCGGGCGGGGATGAACGGGCAGATTGAGGGCGATGGTCACGGCGGCGGTGGCGAGCAGGGCGGCCACGGCACCGAAGGCCACCCATCGGCGACGATCGGATGTGGTTTTTTTCTTTTTGTGTGCGGCCAATCCCTGTTTCTCCGAGCCCAGTTTTTCCGTTGTATCATGGACGGGGCAGCAAGGACAAACGCACGGTTGCGCCCCACCTGAGCACTGCGGTCAGCAAGGCTCTGTTCAACCGCCGTGGCGGAATTCAGGGTAAATCAGCATCCCGCCATCCACCGCGAGGGTGGTGCCGGTAATGTAACTGGCCAGATCGCTGGCGAGAAAGGCCGCCACGTTGCCAATCTCTTCGGGCTTGCCGAGACGGCCCATGGAGATTTTCTCATCCAGGTCTT
>JAKCBU010000101.1 GCA_021839095.1 Pseudomonadota bacterium
AAGTCACGCTGCAACCCATAGATCGTTTTCCCTTGGATGCCGCCATCCTTTTTTCCGATATTCTCACCATCCCCTATGCCATGGGGCTCGGACTGCAGTTTCAGGAGGGCGAGGGCCCCGTCTTCGAGCGACCCTTGCGCAGCGCCGCCGATATCGATGCCCTGGGGCAACCGGATCCCGAAACGGAACTGCGCTTCGTCATGGATGCCGTCCGCCTCATCCGCCGTGAACTGCGCGGACGCGTACCGCTTATCGGCTTTGCGGGCAGTCCGTGGACCCTCGCGTGCTACATGGTCGAAGGGCGAGGCAGCCGCGACTTCATCCATATCAAGGGATTGCTCTACAGTGATCCGGCCCTGCTGCATCGGCTTCTACGGCATCTTGCGCAGTCCGTCACCCGATATCTCAACGCCCAGATCGCCGCCGGTGCGCAGACGGTGATGATTTTCGACACCTGGGGGGGAAGCCTGAGTACGCCCGCCTACGCCGAGTTTTCTCTGGCGTACATGACCGAAATTATCGCCGGCCTGAAACGCGAAGCCGAAGACCGTACGGTGCCCATCATCCTTTTCACCAAGGGCGGGGGCAACTGGTTGGAGGCGATGGCCGCCAGCGGGGCCGACGTGCTTGGCCTCGACTGGACGACGGAGTTGGATCACGCACGCCGGCGCCTCGGAGACGGCATCGCCTTGCAGGGCAATATGGACCCCATCGCCCTGTATGGCAGCGCCAGCGGCGTCTCCGCCGAGGCGGAGCGCGTGCTGGCCAGTCATGGGACTGGAACCGGCCATATCTTCAACCTTGGACATGGCCTCACCCCGCACACCCCCATTGAAAATGTCGCCGCATTGGTGGACAGCGTACACCGCTGGCCGCACCGCAAAGCTTAGGGATTCCTTTCGGCCGGGTTCAGCCCCCGTGGCTGCGCCGCCACGCCGCCCACGCATCTCGGAGTGGACGGCGGCGCGGATCGTGCAAATAGGTCACGGAAGCCCCCTGTTCCATCCGTTGCAAGGCTTCGGCAATCGCGGACTGCGCCATGGCCGCCAGTTTCCGGCGCCCCAACTCCGGCGCCAGGGCGGGCAGGAATTCCACGCGCAGTGTCAACGGCGCCGCCGCCGCCAGTCTCCAGAGATGCCCGAATAGACTGTCCTCACCAATGAAGGGACAGAGCGCATCGGGTTGACCAGGATGCAGTACATCTTCATACCGCAAGGCAACCGGGCTGGTGGCCGCCCCGGTTCTCGATACCGACTCGAAAGGCGCCGCAAAAAAATCACCGACCCCTCTGCCATCACTGGTGGTCCCCTCGGGGAAAAAGATGACGCTGGTTCCAGCGCTCAGAATCTCGCTGGCCTGACCCATGGTGCGCTGGCTGGCGCGGACATCGCCGCGGTCGATGAACAGCGTCCCCAGCCACTCCCCCATGATCCCGAAGAAGGGCCAGGCGCGCATTTCCTTTTTGGCCACGAAACGACCGGGAATCAGCGTGGAGAGCGCAAGAATATCGAGATAGGAAACATGATTGGCGGCGACGAGGACCGGTTTTTTGGGGAGGACTCCATCGACACGCAAATGAATCCCCAGGATACGCAGGGCCTGCCGACTCCACCACGCAAAGGCCCGATAACTGCTCGCATCCGGCGCGGGCTTGCGCGCGCAGGTCCAGATAGCCAGCGGATACGCCAGTAACAGATGAAACACCAGCAGAGGCAGCCGCCAGATGCGTCGCAGGGCATTGGGCCGCGAGCGGCGCCAACGCCGCCCCGGATACGTCACCAGTACCGGGGCGGGTTTTTTACGGCGTGTCATTTACGCGCATCCACCGGTTCCAGGAAGCGCTGCTGGTAACGCGGCGTGATCAGATTGGACTCACACCAGACGAAAAAGTCTGCGCAGTGAAACTGCGGGTCCCAGAAAGGTTCGCCGCCAATGCGCACGCCGGCGCGCAGATAGCCCTTGAGCAAGCTGGGCAACGAAGCCGGCTCCGCTTGCGCCTCCACATCAAATTTGGGAACGGCACGCAACGGGAAGACCCGCTGTTCCCGAGCGGTGAGGTAGGGGCTCAAGTTCCGGTAGAGCGCACCGAGCGCGGGACCATCCGTACTGTGCACACTGGCGCAGCCCATGAGGTAATCGATCTGCCACATGGCCATGGCCTCGGCAAGCCCCGACCAAAGTATCCCGATGACCGCCCCCTGACGGTAGTCGGGATGCACGCAGGAGCGTCCCAGTTCCATGACCCGCGCGTCGAGGGCCAAAAGACGGGAAAGATCAAACTCGGTCTCCGCATAGTAACGCCCGACACAGGCCACCTTCTCGGGAAGAAAGAGCCGATAGGTACCGACAACCTCCTGCCGGGTTTCGTCCTCGACAATCAGGTGCTCACAAAACGGATCGTACTCATCCTGATCCAGTCCGGGTCGGCCACTGAGCTGGGCACCATATTCGGCGCTAAAGACCTCATAGCGCAGACGCTGCGCGGCTTCCACTTCGTCTTGATGACGCGCCAGATAGAGGCGCAACGAACGCTCCTTCTTGGTGGCGACGCGACCGGTACTGCCGTGAGATTGGGTGCTGAGCATGCAGGGCTCTCCGTGCAAAAACGATAGCAAACCTTACCTATTATGACCCATATATGTGACAATAGTGCGGCACTTTTATGAACACTCTGTGACAATACCTCGCCGCCCCCAGACGTCCCCCTAACCACCCCGCGTCAATCCCACCGGCGCCTCCCCGCAAGGCGGCGCCGTCGATACAACCATTTTATAACATGATTCAGACAATACCAGCCCCGATCACCCAAAATGGTGTCTTTCACCAAACGGGAGGCACAGTGCGCACGCACCCTTTCCGGGCGATCTCTTTTACCCGGCCAAGCGCCGTTCCACGGAAAAGACTCCCGCCCCAGGAAAAACCAGGTTGACAACAGGTCCCCTGATCGGAATCATGGCCCATTGCCTCGAAGGAGAATGGGTCATGCAGATGTCCGTATGGAAAATCGTGCTATGCCTGCTGAGCGCCGCGGCACTCGGAGGTTGTGCTACAGGAGGTTATTACGCTCACCGCAACGATCGGCAGTACGGTCCTCCGGGCTATAGCCAACCACCAGCCGGCCAATATCCCGGTCAATACAGCGATGGTTACAATAACCCGCCCCCTCCGCAGGGTCCCTGAAGGCCCGCCCCACAGCCCTTTGCGGGTGAGGCGCTCCCGAACCCCCGGCGCATGAAAGGGCGCGCCGGATTCAGGATCAATCGTTATCCGGGATCTCCGGTCTTTCTATCAAGGGCTCTCGCTCTGGAGGACTGATCTCCGGACGTTCGATTTCGGGTTGAGGCACCACCACAGGGCGAAGCGACGCCATGGGTGGCAGGGTGGGCAGATCGAAGTCCATGGGGTTGACCCGGAAGGTGATCCTTTCCACCGCGATGACTCCCGGGGCTTTGACTTCCCCGGCGATGGCCACCAGACCCCCCACCCGCATGTCCCCGGCATCCCCGTTCCGGTACAGCGTATGCGCGCCCTCCTCCAGGAAAACCCCGTCGCTGCTCCAGCGACCCGCCTCGCGATCCAGATATCCCACCAACGTCACCCGGTTGCCAATGTCCTGCGCCGCCAGCGCCGCAGGGGTCACACTCTCCGCGCGAATCCCGCCGTCGGCATACACCCCCCTGATCACCACCGATTGCCCCACTTGCAGGGCGCGCAACTGCGCCTCGTTCACCCGCAACCGCGTCGCCCCCACCTCCAGCGTCCCCCGATCCAGGTGCAGCGCACTCACCCTGCCGCGCAACAGCAAGGGCACGTGCGACGGCGCCGCATCCGCCGGGTAAAGACGGGTGATCGCCGTCGCCAGCCAATGCGCCTTCCCCTGGTGCAGTCCGCTGACCGAGACCACGTCGCCCACCTGCAACGCCCTGAACGGCAGCAATTGCTCCGAATGACGCAACGCCATCGACACGTGCGCGCCCACGTGAATGCTCTGGCCCAGAACGGTAAATCGCCGCGCGGCCACATCCACTCCCGTGACCCGGCCAATCACCGCATGGTCCACCCGCACCTCCAGGGCCACCGGCCGACCGTCGGCGGCGGCCTGCACGGTGACACGATCCCCAAGACGCAGGTCTTTCGCGGAACCGGAAATCCCGTCCACCCGGTAACGGGTCCGGGGCGTCAGCATGTATTCCCGGCCATTGACGTAAATACTGCCAAAACGCTGAATCACCCCCACGGCCGTGATCCCGGTCCCGCCAATACCGCCCGGATGTATGCCCGTGCCCCCAATGCCACCCGGCTGTATGCCGGTCCCGCCAAATCCTCCCCCCGGATCGGCCGCCCAGGCGCCGGGCAGAGCCACCACACTCAGCAGAATCAGCCCCCAAATACATAGGACCCTACGCATGCTCTTCCCCTGTGGCCGCCGCACGCTCCCCCTCCACCGCCGCGTCCGCTTCGTAATAATATACCCCCAAACGCAGCCGCCGTTGCCCACCCGCCGACGACTCCGCCCCGCTCAGCCGCTGGTGGGCCTCACGCAGCAATCGCTCGCTCATCTGAAACAACTCCGGACGCATCCCTTCCACCACCGCCGCCGGCAAGGCGTCGAAATACAACGCCCGCTCCAGGAAAGGCTCCCCTCCGGATAAATTATGCACCGCGCTGCGCAAGTGGTCACCGACGTTCTCGCCCAAAAAGGCAATCCGGTCTTCCGGCAGGGCGGATATATACGCATGACGCAACAACCGCACGACCCCCGCCTGCTCCTCCGCCACCCCCACCCGACCCAATTCGTCCAAAATGGCGCGCGGGCGCATGTCGGCCTTGACCCGGCGCGCCAACCCCTCGAAACTCGGACCCCCCTCATCGCGCAGGGGCAGCGGCCGGGGCTGGCCGGCGGTATCCGTGTAATCCGCCATCGAAACCCAGGCCGCCACCACCTGCGCCGCCAGATTGGCCCCGTGCCGCAACACCGGCCCCTCTCCCTGCGCCTCCAGCAATAACCGCAGCCGCTTGACCTCCTTGCGGTGAATCCCGGTCAACAAACTGATCCGACTGTCGGTCAGACCCCGGCCCGCCGCCTGCCCGTAGTGCTGACTCGTCTCCACCACGTATACCATCTTGAGCGCCTCCGCCAGCGCCCCATAGGTCCATCCCTGGCCAATCAAATACCGGACCAAAGGACGCAAAATCGTCAACACCGCCGCCTTCAATACTTCGTTCATGGCTTGCCTCGTGGCTATCGTCATTTTTTTACCCGCTACCGTTAATTTAGCACATGTGGGAATATTTACCACCATGCTTGACGTGGGAAATTTTCCCACTTATAATGACTAGGCAATGGGGGCGACTCCCTAGTCGTCCGCTAGTAACTGGCAAAGACTTTTTGAAAGGAGCACACCATGTACCCAGGCAAATACATCGTATCCATCATGTTGGCACTCGGTCTGACGGCCCCGATCACGTCTTGGGCCGGAGGGATGCTGCTGCATCTCAGGAACCAGGCC
>JAKCBU010000102.1 GCA_021839095.1 Pseudomonadota bacterium
GTTTTCCTGGCCCTCCTTGCTGCTTTTCGGCGGCGATGCCCTGGCGCTGGCGGCCGCTTTTTATTTCGGGCGCATCGCCCATGCCATTTATTACGACAAAGACGTTCTCCACGTCTTGCTGCATTGGTGGGGAACGGCATTTTCGGCCAATCTGCTGCTTTTCCCTCTCATGGCCTGCATCGCGCTCCTGTGGTTCTTCCTCCGTGGCCATTACAGCCGGGCCAAGGCCTTTTGGGATGAGCTGGGCGAGGTCCTGCAGGTGCTCAGCATCCTCGCGCTCTTCAATGCCGCTTTCGCCTTTTCCGGCAAGCTGCCCCTCTCCCGGCTCTGGCTGTTCAGCACCTGGCTGCTGGCGCTGATCCTCCTGCCCCTGCTGCGCGCGGCCATCCATCTGCTCATCTCCCGCAGCCGCCGCTGGCAGCGTCCCTATGTGCTGCTGGGTTGCGGCGCCAATGCGGGGGAGGCGGCGCGGGCCTTTGCCAGCGAGCCCCTCCTCGGCTACCGGCTACAGGCGGTCCTGCTGCCTGCGGAAGCGGGTGCGGTGAGCGGCGATCTCCCTGCGGAGATCCCCCGCATTCCCCTGGGAGCGGACCCGCTGGCGACCATTGCCCAACTCGGCAACCCCCATGTGGTGCTGGCCCTGGAGATGGATCAGTGGCAGGCCATGGAAGGATTGGTGTGGACCCTGGGCTTGCGCTATCCCCATCTGACCATCGCTCCCCCCTTGCGCGGTCTGCCCATCTTCGGCCTGGAGACGCTGCATTTCTTCAGCCATGAGGTCTTCATGCTGCGGGCGCGGGACAACCTCGCCCGCCCTGGGCCGCGGATCATCAAACGGGCCTTTGATCTGGTGGCGGCCAGCATCCTGGTGCTGCTCCTGTCGCCCCTGCTGCTCTTTCTGGCGTGGCGGATTCGCCGGAACGATGGTGGGCCGGTGTTTTTTGTGCAGGAACGGGTAGGGCGGGGTGGGCAACCCTTTCCCTGTTACAAGTTCCGCAGCATGGTCATCGATGCCGAAAGCCGTCTGCGGCAATATCTTACCAGCCACCCCGAGTTGCACGCCGAGTATCAGCGCATTTCAAGCTGCGTGATGACCCCCGCGTGACACGCATCGGGCGCCTTCTGCGCCGCACCAGCCTGGATGAACTACCCCAATTGTTCAACGTGCTCCGGGGCGAAACGAGCTTGGTGGGCCCGCGTCCTCTGCTGGACCGGGAGCTGGAGTGCTACGGCAACGGTTTTGCCCTCTATCGCCAGATGCATCCCGGAATCACCGGCCTGTGGCAGACCAGCGGTCGCTCTGAGACCACCTTCACCGAACGCGCCTCTCTGGACGCGTGGTACGTGAAGAACTGGTCCCTGTGGTATGACATCGTCATCCTGCTGCGTACCGTCAATGTGGTATTGCTCCGGGACAGGGCGTACTGACGGGCGGCACAAATCCACGTTGGGCCGTGGGGGACGTAGCCCGGCGGGGGGGAATTCAGTTAGACTACGGCTACCCACAACCCAAGAAGAAGGACTTATGGACGAACAGGAAGCAGTTTTCATGATCGAACGCATCTACGTGAAAGACATCTCTTTTGAGTCGCCCAACGCGCCCCTCAGTTTTGTGCAGACCGAGGCGCCGACCGTAGATGTGGGGCTGAACACCGCCAGTACCGTCGTGGAAGGGATGGAAGGACTTACCGAAGTGACGCTGACGGTGACCGTCAAGGCCAAGGCGGGTGAGAGCACCTACTTTGCCGTAGAAGTTCAGCAGTCGGGTCTGTTCCGGGTTCAGAACATCCCGGAAGAGCACATGCCCGCCCTGTTGGCGGTGCATTGCCCGACCATCCTGTTCCCGTATGCGCGGGAAGTGGTTGCAGATCTGGTCGGTCGCGGTGGTTTCCAGCCATTGCACCTGCACCCGGTGAATTTCGAGGCCCTGTATCAGCAGGCGCAGACCCAGCAGCAGAACTATACGACGCAATAATCCATGCGTTGGGCAATGCTGGGCGGCGGTCACTGGGGGACGGCGCTGGCCGTATATCTGCTGCGCCAGAGGCATATCGTGCAGCTTTGGGGACGGCGCGCCGAGCGCTTGCCCTGTCAGCCCGCCCGGACGGACCTTTTTCCCGTATTTCCAGAGTGCGCGCGGCCGGAAGGATTGCACTGCACGGTGGACCTCGCCGCTGCGGTACAGCGCAGCGAGGGCATTGTCCTTGCGGTGCCCAGTCATGCGTTGCGTGGCCTGCTGACGCATCTGCTCCCCTGTCTGCCGCCCAACGCACTGCTCGTCCTCGCCAGCAAAGGGCTGGAAGTGCCGAGCGCCTTGCGCCTCGACCAGGTGTTGCGGGAAATCTTGCCGGAGGCGCCTCTGGTGGTGCTTTCCGGCCCGAGTTTCGCCCATGACCTGATGCTCGGCAAACCACTGGCGATGACGGCGGCGTCTACCGATCCGAGCCATGCCCAGCGGGTGGCCGAGGCCTTTGGCAGTGCGCAGATGCGGGTCTACACCAGTGATGATGTAGCGGGCGTCTGTCTGGGCGGGGCGATCAAGAATGTGCTGGCCATTGCCGCCGGTATTTCCGATGGTCTGGGCAATGGCGACAGTGCCCGTGCCGCGCTCATCACCCGCGGGATGGCAGAGTTGCATCGCCTGGGAACGGCGCTGGGGGGGCGAACCGAGACCTTCATGGGTCTGGCCGGTGCCGGTGACCTGATCCTCACGTCCTGCAGCGATCTCTCGCGGAACCGGCGGGTGGGGCTGGGCCTGGGTGGCGGGCTGAGCCTGGAAGCGGTGCTGCGGGGGATTGGCGAGGAGGCCGAGGGGGTACGCACGGCGCAGGCTTTGTTTCAGCTTGCGCGGAGCCTGGGGGTGGATATGCCGATTACCGAACAGGTCTATCGCGTGCTGTTCGAGGGCGCCGCGCCGCGCGTCGCAAGCGATGAGCTGATGCGCCGCGCCCTGCGTTCCGAGTTGCATGTTTCAGATGACGGCGTCCCTGGGGGTGCCGCCAGGACCGAGTGACGGCGATGGGTCGCGGTGCGCCAACCTAGGTGGGCGGCATAAGGCTGCACATGGGGCTGCAAGACTTGCAGAACGGGCCCGGGATCGTTACATTGCCGCCAGATGACAGGGTGTTTGTGCACACCCGGACAAACACAATAAGGAGTTTGGATGTCACCAGACAGGACCGCACGTTGATGGCGGCGTTGGAGCGGGCCCTGGCGTACCAGGCACAAAGCCTCCAGGCTGTTTCCAGGACCTTTGCCCTGACCATCCCCCAGTTGCCGGAGGTGCTCCGGGACGCGGTCGGCAACGGTTATCTGTTGTGCCGTATTGCCGACACCATTGAAGACGATCCGGATATGCCCTGGGAAAAAAAGGCCTGTTGGCAGGCGAAATTTCTTCGGGTGGTGGAGGGTGCGGGCGATCCCGCCGCCTTTGCTGCGGCATTGGGCGCGGACCTGTCGCCGGCGATGCCCGAAGCCGAGCACGATCTGATTCGCCACACTCCGGAAGTCGTCGCCATCACCCACAGCCTCAACCCCACCCAGCAGGCGGCGTTGTCCCGCTGCGTGCGGATCATGGGGATGGGAATGGCGGAGTTTCAGCAGCATGCTTCGTTGCAGGGGCTGGCGGACATGGCGGCCCTGGATCGCTACTGCTATGTGGTCGCGGGTGTCGTCGGTGAAATGCTCACCAGTCTTTTTGTCGAGTTTGAGCCGCAGCTGGCGGAGCATGATGCGCAGATGCAGCGTTTGGCGGTGTCCTTCGGGCAAGGCCTGCAGATGACCAATATTCTCAAGGACATCTGGGATGACTGGCAGCGCGGTGTGAGCTGGATGCCACGCGCGCTGTTTCAGCGCCATGGCTGCGATATTGCCGGGGTGCGGCCCGGTAGTCGGGACCCCGCGTTCCAGGCGGGTCTCACCGAACTGCTGGGCATTGCCGCGGACCATCTGCAAAATGCCCTGCGCTATACCCTGCTGATACCGGCCGGGCAGACGGGGATGCGGGATTTTTGCCTCTGGGCCATTGCCATGGCGGTGCTGACCCTGCGACGAATTGCCGAAAATCCGGCTTTCGCCTCCGGGAGCGAGGTGAAAATCAGCCGCCGCAGCGTACATCGGGTGGTATTTTTGTCGCGTCTCCTGCATCGCTCCGATGCGCTCCTGCAGTGGAGTTTCCGGGTGGGCGTTAAACCATTGCCTCTATCTTCCGCTGTCGCGCAACCATGAATCGTATGCTGCAACCGGTGCGCTCTGGCGCGGGCATTTTTCGTTCGTCACTGGATCGGGTGATCGCGCAGGCGCGTCAGGCGCTGGGCGGTCGGCAGGCGGAGGATGGTCACTGGTGTTTCGAGTTTGAGGCCGATTGCACCATCCCCGCCGAATATATTCTGATGCAGCATTATATGGATGAGCGGGACGAGGCTCTGGAGGCCAGGATCGCTGTCTATCTGCGCGGCAAGCAGGCGGATCACGGGGGGTGGCCCCTCTATTACGGCGGCCATTTTGACCTGAGTGCGTCGGTAAAGGTCTATTACGCCCTGAAACTCGCGGGCGATGACCCCGAACTGCCGCACATGCGGCGCGCTCGGGAGGCGATCCTCGCCCATGGCGGAGCGGAACACAGCAATGTGTTCACGCGCATTACCCTGGCGCTTTTTGCCCAGGTGCCGTGGCGGGCGGTGCCCTTCATTCCGGTGGAAATCATGCTGCTGCCGCGCTGGTTTCCCTTTCATATCTACAAAGTCGCTTCCTGGTCGCGCACGGTGATGGTGCCCCTGTTTATTCTGTGTAGCCTCAAGGCGCGCGCCAAAAATCCCCTGCAGGTGCATATCCGGGAGTTGTTCCGTCGACCGCCGGAACAGATTACGGATTATTTCAGCCATGCCCGGCAAGGGATTGTGGCACACTTCTTTCTGTCTCTGGATCGATTCTGGCGGTTGATGGAGGGCTGGATACCGTGCGGTATCCGGCGCCGTGCCCTGAAGACGGCGGAGGCGTGGTTCACCGCGCGGATCAATGGGGAGGATGGCCTGAACGGCATTTTTCCGGCCATGGTGAACGCCCACGAGGCCCTGGAGCTGCTCGGTTATCCGCCGGATCATGATTATCGTCGGCAAACCGGGGCGGCGCTGCGCAAGCTGGTGGTGGAGCGGGCGAACGACGCCTATTGTCAGCCCTGTGTATCACCCGTCTGGGATACCTGTCTCGCGCTCCATGCCCTGCTGGAGCAGGATGGCGAAGTCTCTCCGGCGGTGCAAAACGGTATCCGCTGGCTCAAGGACCGGCAGATCGGTGCCGAACCCGGCGACTGGCGGGAGTCACGGCCCCATTTGGCGGGCGGTGGCTGGGCGTTTCAATATGCCAATCCTTATTATCCGGATCTGGATGACACGGCGGCGGTGGGCTGGGCCCTGGCGCGGGCCGGGCGTGCGGAGGATCGTGACAGTATCGAGAGGGCGGCGAACTGGCTGGCGGGCATGCAATCCAGAAACGGC
>JAKCBU010000103.1 GCA_021839095.1 Pseudomonadota bacterium
GATCTCCCTGCATGCGGGCGGCAAGTTTGACAAGACGGATGGTGAGTCGGCGTACCGCTTTTCGGGTGGTCTGCACGGGGTGGGTGTGGCGGTGACCAATGCCTTGTCGCGGCGGGTGGAAGTCGAGATCAAAACCCGTGATCCCCAGGGACCGGGGAATGGCCGTTATCGCCTGGTTTTCGTCAATGGCGACCTCAGCGAAGCGCTGACGCGACTGGAAGATTGCGGTCCACGCGCCCATGGCACGCGGGTTCAAGTATGGCCGGATGCGCAATACTTTGATACCGCGAAGGTCAACGTGCGGGAACTCACCCACCTGCTGCGCGCCAAGGCTATTCTGCTCCCCGGTTTGCAGGTGACCCTCATGCTCCCGGAACAGGAACCCATCCTTTGGAAATATAGTGAAGGACTGACGGAATATCTCGCGGAAATCGTGGGTGATCTCGAATTGGCCACGCCGGTTTTCGCCGGGGCTTTCTACCAGGACGGGGAGGGCAACGGTTTCGCCAAAGGAGAAGGCGCGGCCTGGGCCGTGTGCTGGGGCGGTGGCGTCGCTCCCGTTTCGGAAAGCTACGTCAATTTGATTCCGACGTTGGATGGGGGCACCCACGAATCGGGTTTCCGGGCCGGGGTTTTTGAGGCGGTGCGCAGTTTCATGGAGCATCACAGTCTGGTCCCCGCCAAGCTCAAACTGGTGCAGGACGACGTCACCGGGAAGATGGCATCGGTGCTCTCCACCCGTATCCTCGATCCGCAGTTTCAGGGGCAGACCAAAGAGAAGCTCACCAGCCGCGATGCCCATAAACTGGTGGCCCAGACCGTGCGTGATCCGTTGGAACTCTGGCTCAACCACCACCCGGATGTCGGCAAGGCGATCGCGGATTTGGCGATCCAGAATGCCCAGGCGCGGACCCGCGCCGCACAGAAGATAGCGCGCAGGAAGGGTTCCGGTCTGGCGACGCTGCCCGGCAAGCTGACGGACTGCGAAAGTGAGGACGTCCAGCGGAATGAGTTATTTCTGGTGGAAGGGGACTCCGCCGGTGGCTCGGCCAAGGCGGCGCGTGACAAGGAGTTTCAGGCATTGCTCCCGTTGCGGGGCAAGGTGCTCAACACCTGGGAAGTGGATGCCGACCTGATCTTCAAAAATCAGGAGGTTCACAATATGGCGGTGGCCTTGGGCATCGAGGCGCACGATTTTCAGGCGAACCCGGATCTGGCGCTCGCTGGCTTGCGCTACGGCAAAATCATGATTCTCTCCGATGCCGACGTGGACGGTAGTCATATACAGGTGCTGATCCTGACGCTCTTCTTGCGGCACTTCCCGGCGTTGTTACAGCGGGGTCACGTCTTCGTGGTCAAACCGCCACTATACCGGGTCGATGCCACCTGGCGTGGCAAGGCCCGCAAAATTTACTGCGAGGCCGAGGCGGAGCGGGATGCGGCGATAGATCGTTTACGTACCGAAGGGATCAAGGAAAGCGCCATCTCGGTACAGCGTTTCAAAGGATTGGGCGAGATGAATCCGGATCAGCTCTGGGAAACCGCCATGTGCCCGGATACACGCGTCCTCGTTCCGCTATCCATGACGGCTGCCGATCAGGCCGCCCTGCACGCTCGTTTCAGCCTGCTGATGGCCAAACAATCTTCCGGCGGGCGCCGCGAATGGATGGAACGGGATGGCTGGACAGCGGAGATCGACATTTAGCGCGAGGAGTTTCGAACATGACGAACACCCGTGATCTTTTTGATCTCACCGATGGCGGGGATCTTCTGGAGGGGGCGGCCGCGGCTAGTCCCTCTCCGCCGGAAGAATCCACGGCCGCTCGGGAAGGTGATGTATCACTACCGCCCCCCCCGCCCGGAGCTGCGGGACCGGACCTCCCCCAAGCTTCGGAGCCACCCCTCGCGGAATACGCCGCGCGTGCCTATCTGGCCTACGCCATGAGTGTGGTGACCGGTCGGGCCATTCCCGCGCTGGCTGACGGCCAGAAGCCGGTACAGCGGCGGATTCTCTACGCCATGCGTGACATGGGACTGCAGCGCTCTCCCAAACATGTAAAGTCGGCGCGCGTGGTGGGCGAGGTCATCGGCAAATGGCATCCGCATGGGGACACCTCAGTGTATGACGCCATGGTGCGCATGGCCCAGCGCTTTACCCTGCGTTACCCCGTGGTGGATGGACAGGGCAACTTCGGCTCCCTGGATGGCGACTCGGCCGCGGCCATGCGTTACACCGAGGCGAATCTGACGCCCATCTCCGAGCTTCTGTTGGCGGAAATGGACGAGGGTACGGTCGATTTGCGCAGTAACTATGACGGTACCCTGGAAGAGCCGGTCACCTTGCCCGCCCGCCTGCCTTTCCTGCTCATGAACGGCGCTTCCGGCATTGCGGTCGGCATGGCTACGGAAATTCCACCCCACAACTTGCGGGAGTTGGCGCAGGTCTGCGCGGCGCTGGTGCGACGCCCGGACATGACCGATGACGAGATTCTGCACCAGATCCCCGGTCCCGACTTCCCCGGCGGTGGCCAGATCATTTCGACACCCGAGCAAATCCGCGAGGCCTATCAGTCGGGACGCGGCAGTATCCGGGTGCGCGCGCGTTGGGTGGTCGAAAAATTGGCGCGCGGAGAGTGGCGGATCGTCGTGCAGGAACTGCCGCCGGGGGTATCCACCGCGCAAATCCTCTCGGAAATAGAAACCCTTTCCAACCCGCAGCCCAGGGGGGAGGGTAAGAGAAAGGCGCTCACTCCGGAGCAGCAGGCGATCAAAGCCGCCATGCTGTCCCAGATCGATATGGTGCGGGATGAGTCGGGCAAAGCCCACGCCGTGCGTATCGTCATCGAGCCGCGCTCGCGCAATCAAGACGCGCACAGTCTGATGACTTATCTGCTGGCCCGCACTTCGTTGGAGTCCAACCAGTCGATAAACCTCACCGTGCTGGATGTGGAGGGCAGGGCACCATGCCTGCCGCTTACCCGGATATTGCGGCAGTGGGTGAGCTACCGGGTGACGACCGTGCGCCGGCGCAGCCGGTTTCGCCTCGACAAGGCGCTGGCCCGCATCCACATTCTCGAAGGCCGCTTGCGGGTACTCCTGGATATCGATGCGGTGATCCGCGTGATTCGCGGGTCCGACGATCCCAAGGCCGACCTCAGAACCCATTTCGATCTCAGTGAGATTCAAGCGGAAGACATCCTGGAGATTCGCCTACGGCAACTGGCGCGGCTGGCGGGTATCGAATTGCAAAAGGAGTTGGCCGATCAGCGGGAAGCCGCCGATGCCCTCACCCTGCTCCTGCAGGATGAAACCCGCTTGCGGGCCCTGATTGCCGAAGAAATCACCGCCGATGCGAGAAGATTCGGGGATGACCGTCGCACCCTTCTGGAAGCCGATACCGCGACTACCAGCAAATCCATCCAGACCATTGCCGCCGCCGTCACGGACGAACCCGTCACGGTGATCGTCTCGCAAAAAGGCTGGCTACGCACCCGCTCCGGCCATGGCCTGGATACGACGGCCTTGGGTTTCAAGGAAGGCGATGCCCTGCTCCGAACCTTTGAAGTGCGATCCACGGACACGCTGGCCTTGCTGGACCACTCCGGACGTGCCTACTCCATTCCCGTGGCGCAAATACCCGGCGGGCGTGGTGACGGCATTCCCGCGTCGAGTCAGGTGGATTTTCAGGCGGGGGGTTTTTTGGTGTCCGTGGCCTGCGGCGCCGGTGACAGTCTGTGGCTGGTGGCGGGAACGGGAGGGTATGGTTTTCTGACATCTCTGGAAAACATCACCAGCAGGAACCGGGCGGGCAAGGCATTTCTGACATTGGGTGCGGAGGAACGCCCGCTGCCTTTGGTGTCAGTGACGGACGCCCATGCAGAATTGTTTTGTCTGTCCTCGGACGGACATGGACTGGTGTTCCCAGTGGTGGAAGTCAAAAATCTGCCGAAGGGCAGGGGTATCAAGCTGATCGCGCTGGCGGGTTCGGCCACCTTGCAGTGCCTGTCATTGCTTCAGGAAGGACAGCCTTTGCCGCGCGGACTGCGCAAGAATCGTCTGGAATCCTGCCGCGGCCACCGTGGCGCGCGCGGCAGGGCCGTGCGTTGAGGAATGTATTTTGCCGGACCATCGCCGCGAGCGGCATTTTATGTTCCCGACGGAATCCATCGCGATCCCGCGGGTTCCACGAGGATGCGTAAATGCCACAGGGTACGGTGATGGTGTTGGGGGCAGGCATCGTGGGCGTATCCATCGCGCTCCAACTCCAAAGGCGGGGTTTTTCGACGGCGCTGGTGGATCTTCAGCTTCCCGGAAGCGGCACGTCCCTCGGTAACGCCGGACTCATTCAGCGGGAAGCCGTGTTGCCGCACCCTTTTCCCCGGTCCCTGCCGGAACTGCTGCATTATGCCCGCAATCAGTCGACGGAGATGTATTACCACCCCAGCGCCCTTCCAGCACTGGCGATTCCCTTTCTGCGCTACCGATATTACTCCCAAAAGGACCGCTACCGCGTGATCGCCCAGCACTACGGCGCCTTGCTCCGTCCTTGCGTGGAGGACCATACGACCCTGGCCATGGCCGCTGGCGCGATGGATCTGCTGCGCCCGGGCGGCTGGTTGCAGGTGCATCGGCGGTCTGATTCCCTGGCCCGTGCCCTGGCGGAAGCGGTATATAAGGCGGAGGCCTTTGGCGTGACCCATACCGTCTTGGATGCCGCGGAGTTGATGCGGCGCGAACCATCCCTGGCGGGGCCGCTGGCCGGCGCGATCCATTGGACGCAGCCTTGGGCGGTGTCTGACCCGTATGCCCTGACTCAGGCCTATCTGGGTCTGTTTCTGAAGCTCGGCGGTGTCTACCAGCCGGGAGACGCCCGATCGCTTCGCCGAACCGGATCAGGCTGGCAAGTATCCAGTGTCACCGGCCCTGTCGAGGCGGCGCAGGCGGTCGTTGCGATGGGGGCCTGGTCGATGGATGTGACCCGTACTTTGGGTTATACCCCCCCGCTTTTTGGCAAGCGGGGTTACCACCAACACTACGCGCCGCCCGTTGAGGCGGCCTTGACCAGCCCTGTGCTGGATGCCGAAGCGGGATATGTGCTGGCACCGATGCGCCGAGGCATACGGCTTACCACTGGCGCAGAGTTCGCGCGCCGGGATGCACCACCTTGCACGATTCCCCTGGAGCGCGCCGAACGACAGGCCCGGCGCCTGTTGCCGTCCCTGGGTGCGCGTCTGGACCCCCAGCCCTGGATGGGGGTGCGTCCCTGTGTGGCGGACATGCTGCCCATCATTGGTCGAGCCCCTGGCCAGCCTGGTCTATGGTACGCCTTTGGACATTGCCATCAGGGCTTGACGATGGGGCCGACTACCGGACGCTTGCTGACGGAGATGATGGCGGGAGAAACACCGTTCATTGACCCCACCCCGTACCGCCCCGAACGGTTCTGAGCGAGGCTCTTCCCCTTCATGGTGTGCGCGGGAGGGATCTAGAGTT
>JAKCBU010000104.1 GCA_021839095.1 Pseudomonadota bacterium
GGAAATTCGCGTCATGAAAGGCTAAGCAAGGGACATGCCAGGCAAAACGATGCCATCGCCGCCGGCGCAGATTCCCGCCCGGATACCCCGCCCCAAGAGTTGGCACGCTTTCTGCTTAATCAATCTCGGTCATGGTCATGTGATCACTCCTCCTCAAGTGGCTTCCAGGGCGGTTCCCTCCGCCCTTTTTTTTCGCCCATCCGGCCACCGCGCCCGTATCGCCGCAAAAACAAGCCATTCCCGATGAGCGACGTCACGCGGCCGGGTGGACTCCGCCGTGAAAAAGCGGATAACCCCCTTGGCGAACCGCTCCGGAATGCACCATACTGGTGCGCGAGACGCACTGTTTCAGCGCGCGAAGGGCGCAGACAGAGGTATTGGAAAGCCCAACCGCATGGCACAGGAAATGCTTGATTATTGGTGAACCCGGAACGGCACTACCCGGTCCAAGCCGTTAAGGGTACATTAGTCTCACATGCCATAGATTGAACGCGGCAGTGCCGCAAGGAGTGGCAAATGGCCTTATTCGACCGTTACCAAGCGCGTTTTCTGCAGCGGCAGGAAGTCACCCTTTCCATTGACGCGTATCTTGATCTCTGCGCGAACGAGCCCATGGCGTACGCCACCGCCGCCGAACGGATGCTAGCCGCCATCGGCGAGCCGCAGGTTCTGGACACCCAGACAGATCCCCGACTCTCGCGCATCTTCATGAATCGCAAACTGCTGACCTACCCCGCCTTCAAAGACTTCTACGGTATTGAAGATGCGGTGGAAAATCTTGTTGCTTATTTCCGTCACGCGGCGCAGGGACTGGAAGAGCGCAAACAGATTCTCTATCTGCTCGGCCCGGTAGGAGCCGCCAAGTCTTCTTTGGCGGAGCGCCTGAAGAGCCTGATGGAACAATATCCCATCTACTGCCTGGCCGCACACGGCCAAGTGTCGCCGCTCTTCGAATCCCCGCTGGGACTTTTCGACCCCGACGAAGACGGTCCGGTGCTGGAGGATCGCTTCGGCATCCCGCGCCGCGCCCTCAGTGGCGTCATGTCTCCCTGGGCCGCCAAACGGCTGCGCGAGTTCGGCGGCGATATCCGCAAATTCACCATTCACCGCCTGATACCTTCCCAACTGCACCAAATAGGCATCACCAAAGTGGAGCCGGGCGATGAAAACAATCAGGATATTTCCAGTCTGGTGGGCAAGGTGGATATCCGCAAGCTGGAGGATTTCTCCCAGGACGATCCGGATGCTTATTCCTACGCTGGCGGCCTCAACGTCGCCACCCAGGGCGTTCTGGAGTTCGTCGAGATGTTCAAGGCGCCGATCAAGATGCTGCATCCCTTGCTGACGGCGACCCAGGAAGGTACCTACAATGGCACCGAGGGCTTTGGCGCCATGCCGTTCCAGGGCATCGTCCTCGCCCACAGCAATGAGTCTGAATGGTCCGCCTTCCGCAACAACAAGCGTAACGAGGCCTTCCTCGACCGCGTTTATATCGTCAAAGTGCCCTATTGCCTGCGGGTAACGGAAGAAACGCACATCTACCACAAGCTCCTCGAAAAGAGTGCGCTCAACACCGCGCCCTGCGCCCCCGATACCATGGACATGCTGGCGCGCTTCTCCGTGCTGAGCCGCCTCAAGGAAACAGGCAACAGCAGCTTGTGGTCCAAGATGGAGGTTTACGACGGCAAATCCCTCAAGGACAAGGATCCCAAGGCCAAAAGCTTGCAGGAATACCGTGACGCCGCCGGGGTGGACGAAGGCATGGACGGCATTTCCACCCGTTTCGCCTACAAAATCCTATCGCGCACCTTCAACTACGACAGTGACGAGGTGGCGGCCAACCCGGTGCATCTCCTGCACGTGCTGGAGACGCAAATCCGCGCCGAGCAATTCCCGGCGGAGATCGAGTCCCGCTATCTCGCCTTTCTGAAGACCGAACTGGCGCCCCGCTATGCCGAGTTCCTGGGTCTGGAGATCCAGAAGGCCTACCTGGAAAGCTACGGCGATTACGGTCAGAACCTCTTCGACCGCTATATCCAATATGCCGACTTCTGGTTGCAGGACACGGAGTTCCGGGATCCCGACACGGGGCAGCTCATGGATCGCGGGCTTCTCAACGAAGAGCTGGAAAAGATTGAAAAACCGGCGGGTATCGCCAACCCCAAGGATTTCCGCAACGAGGTGGTGAACTTCGTCCTGCGCGCCAAGGCGGCCAACGACGGCCTCAGTCCGGCATGGACGAGCTACGAGAAGCTGCGTGCCGTCATCGAGAAGAAAATGTTCGCCAACACGGAGGATCTGCTACCGGTAATTTCCTTTGGCAAGAAGAGTTCCTCCGACGATGAACGCAAGCATCAGGATTTCGTCGCTCGAATGACCGCCAAGGGCTACACGGAAAAGCAGGTGCGCCTGCTGGTGGATTGGTACATGCGATACCGCAAACACCACTGAAAGTCACCCTCGTGGTGCGTATCCTCCAGTGCCCGCGTCCGCGGGCACGCCTTTAGCGCCAGACTGAATGCACCATTTTGGTGCAACACCATCTCCCAACACCCCACCCTCCTCCAGATCTCCACAACGCCCCTTGTGCGGATCAGGTTTGCACGGTTATTGCTTACCCCATCTCGAAGTAACGAAGCGAGGCAAACCGCCCCGTGATTTCATCGAGAAAAAGGAGTAACGAGATGCAGAAGGGAGCGATACACCCATTTTCCGCGGGGGCACCGTGGATCGGCATACTGTCCCTGCTGGCCAGTCCGCTGGCCCAGGCCGGCACCACCCCCTCTTTCAATGGCGGTGATACGGCGTGGATGCTGACCTCCACCGCCCTGGTCCTGCTCATGACCGTGCCAGGATTGGCCCTTTTTTATGCGGGCATGGTACGCAAAAAAAACGTCCTCGCCACGGCGGCGCAGAGTTTCAGCATCACGGCATTGATTTCCGTACTGTGGATGATCCTCGGCTATTCCATCACCTTCACCCCAGGTAATGCCTTCATGGGCGGATGGAGCCGTCTTTTCCTCAACGGCATGGGCCTGGACTCCGCCAACGGTCTGGCCCCCACCATCCCGGAATCGGTCTATATGACTTTCCAGATGACTTTTGCCATCATCACCCCGGCATTGATCGTCGGCGCCTTTGCCGAACGGATGAAGTTCTCCGCCCTGCTCTGGTTCACCGGTCTCTGGTCGTTGCTGGTCTATGCGCCCATCGCCCACATGGTCTGGGGTCCCGGTGGCTGGTTGAGCGTCGATGGCGTCCTCGACTATGCGGGTGGCACGGTGGTGCATATCGATGCCGGCATCGCCGGTCTGGTCGCGGCGCTGGTCATGGGCAAGCGAACCGGTTACCCCCACGATGCCATGCACCCCAACAATCTGATGTATACCCTCATCGGCGCTTCCCTGCTGTGGGTCGGCTGGTTCGGTTTCAATGCGGGTTCGGCGGTGGCGGCCAGCGACCGGGCCGGAATGGCTATGGCCACCACCCAGATCGCCACCGCGGTGGCGGCACTCTCGTGGATGTTCGTGGAGTGGATGACGCGCGGCAAACCAACCGTGTTGGGCATGACCTCCGGCGCTGTGGCGGGCCTCGTCGCCATCACTCCCGCCTCGGGTTTTGTCGACCCCATGGGCGCCCTGTGGATTGGTATGGCGGCGGGGGTCCTCTGTTTCTGGGCGTCGATCCATCTGAAAAACCGGATGGGCTATGATGATTCCCTGGATGCCTTCGGTGTGCATGCCATTGGCGGCATCATCGGGGCGCTGCTTACCGGCGTCTTCGCGGTGCGGGCCATCGGCGGCACGGCGGGCGTACTGGAGGGCAACACCGGACAGTTCTTGACTCAAGCCACCGGTGTGGGGGTCACGATTCTCTACGATGCCATCGTCAGCTTTATCCTCCTCAAAGCCATCGACTGGACCCTGGGTCTGCGTGTCAAGGAAGAGCAGGAACAGGAAGGACTCGATATCACCCAACATGGAGAGCAGGTGTACGAGTAAGCAATCCGCACGCATCGCAACCCTTCCTGCCATTATGGGTCATAATGGGGGAAGGCGTTGTCACTTTGGGGGAGTCTGCCATGAGCACGATCATCGACCGGCGCAGTTCCGGAACCCGCTCCACGGCCAATCAGGACCGTCTGCAAAGACGCGTGCGCGCCCGGCTCAGGGTCGCTGTCGAAAAGATGGCACGCTCCGGCTCCATCGAGGACCTGGCCAACGCCGACCAACCCATTTCCATCCCTACCCGCGATCTGCATGAACCCAGTTTTCGCCGTGACCTCAGCGATGCCCCCTGGGAACGGGTATTGCCGGGAAACAAGGAATATCACCGGGGCGACAGCATCAACAAGCCCGAGGGGGGAGGTTCCGGCAAAGGCCGGGAGGGCTCCCCCGACGGGTTGGGAGATGACGAGGTCGCCATCGTCCTCTCCGCTGACGAATTTCTCGATCTGCTTTTCGACGGACTGGCGTTGCCCAATCTACGCAAAACCGCGCAGGGGGACATCCACGCGGAGCAGTGGCGCCGGGCCGGTTTTATCAAGGATGGCAGCCCCTCCCGGATGCATGTCGGGCGCACCATGCGGGCCGCGCGCGCGCGTCGCCTCGCCCTGCGGGCCGGCAAGCGCCGTGAATTGCAGGACCTGCTGGATGCCCGCGGCATCTTGCAGGAGGAAATTCAGGACCGCATGGCGCGGGGACAGGATGTCTCCGTGGAACAGGGGCGGATCGACGAACTGGATCGCCAGATCGCCGCCCTGGAGCGCAAGATCAAGGCCATCCCCTTCATCGACGAGGCCGACTTGCGTTTTGCCCATATCGACCAGCAGCCCCATCCCATCACCAACGCGGTCATGTTCTGCGTCATGGACGTGTCGGGCAGCATGGGCGAGAAGGAGAAGGATCTGGCCAAACGCTTCTTCCTGCTGCTCTATCTCTTCCTGCGTCGCCACTATCAAGCCGTGCAGATCGTTTTCATCAAACACCACAGCACCGCCTCGGAATGCAGCGAACAGGCCTTTTTTGGGGCCAGGGAGGGGGGAGGTACACTGGTCTCCCCCGCCATCGTCCTGACGGAAGAGATCATGCAGCAACGTTTTCCGCCGGATCGCTGGAATATCTATCTGGCGCAGGTTTCCGACGGGGACAATTATTTCGCCGACAACGCGGTGGTGGGAGAGCATCTCACGAATCTGTTGCCGCAGTTGCGCAACCTCTTCTACCTGGAGGTCAACCGCGACAGCGAAAGTGACCTGCTGCAACTCTATGAGGCCATCGCCCAGAATTTTCCGGAACTGATCACCGCCCGCGCCAGCGAGCGGGAAGATATCTATCCGCTCTTTCGTGCCCTCTTTGCCACCGAGGAGATACCGAGCCATGTCTAAGTTTCTCTTTACCGACAACGACTGGACCTTCGCACGGATCGACGCGGTCACCGAGGAAATCGCCACCATCGCCGCC
>JAKCBU010000105.1 GCA_021839095.1 Pseudomonadota bacterium
TGCGGCTGGGCGGGCAGATGCGGGCCGCGCTGAAGACCCTGCAGGCTGCCGCACCGGCATTGGGCGCGGGAATGCCGGTATGAAGGCCCTGCTTACCGGGGCATCGGGTTTTGTCGGCGGCGCCGTACTGCGTCGCCTGTTGCAGGAGGGGGTGGCCGTGCGGGTGCTTGCCCGCGAGGGTGTCGATCCGAGCCGTTGGGAAGGCCTGGATGTGGAACGGGTCACCGGCGACCTCACGGATGGCCCGGCCTTGGATCGCGCGGTGGCGGGTTGCCAGCTGCTCTTTCATGTCGCCGCGGATTATCGTCTCTGGGTGCCCGATCCTCGCGCCATGTACGCCGCCAATGTGGGGGGCAGTGAGCGCCTGGTACGAGCGGCGCTGGATGCCGGGGTCGAGCGGATCGTCTATACGAGCAGTGTCGCCGTGCTCGGCCATTACGCGGACGGGCGGGAGGCGGATGAGGCGGCGCCGTCCCGGCTGGAAGACATGATTGGTCACTATAAACGCTCCAAGTTCATTGCCGAAGAGGTCCTCCGCACCCTGTGCCGGGAGGAGGGGGCTCCCATCGTCATCGTGAACCCTTCGACGCCCATCGGTCCGGAAGATCGCAAGCCGACCCCCACTGGACGGATGGTGCGTGACGCGGCGGCGGGGCGTATGCCCGCCTATGTCGATACCGGCCTCAATGTGGTGCATGTGGATGACGTGGCGATGGGGCACTGGCTGGCGTTTACGGATGGCCAGGTGGGGGAGCGCTATATCCTGGGGGGCGATAATCTGTCGCTGGCGGCGATTCTGACCCGCATTGCCGGCCTTACTGGGCATCGCTCTCCATGGCTGCGTATCCCGCGTCGCCTGCTGTACCCTCTGGCCTGGGCTGCGGAGGGGGTGACGCGATTACGTGGCAGGGGGACCCCTCTGGTCACCATGGATGAACTGCGGATGGCGGCCCACAAGATGTATTTTTCTTCCGCCAAGGCGGAGCAGTCGCTGCATTATACCCATCGCCCCGCGGAGGATGCGCTGCGGGATGCGGTGCAGTGGTTTGCCGCGCACCATTATTTCTGAGGATCGATTTGGTTTTGTCCTGGCAACCCGTGTCTTGGTGGGTAGGCGGTATGGCCGCGCTGTTGTCTCTCGCGGCACTGGTCTATGCGGTTCTGGCCTCCTGGGCCGTTGCCCGCTGGCATCCCATACTGCGTGACGCTGAACCTTCGCTTCTGGCGGAGTCCGCACCGTCCGGACCCGCAATCAGTCTGCTCAAGCCGCTGCATGGCGACGCGGGGGAACTGTACGGTGCCTTGCGCAGCTTCTGCGTGCAGGAATACCCCCAATATGAGCTCGTTTGCGGTGTGCAGAGCCCGACGGATGCGGCGATCGCGGTGGTGGAGCGCTTACAGGCGGAATTCCCGGCCCTGCCCCTGCGCCTGGTCCGCACCACGACCCGCATCGGCCGCAACCCCAAGGTCAATAATCTGGCCGGGATACTCGCGGTGTGCCGTTATGCGGCCTTGGTGATCAGTGACGCCGATATCGTCGTCGGCCCCCACTATCTGCGCCATATCGCCCCGCTTCTACAGGATACGGCAGTGGGCGTCGTCACCTGTCTTTATCGTGCGCGGCCCGCGGATACGCTCTGGTCGCAGGTTCTCGCCAGCCAGGTGAACGGTCTTTTCCTGCCTTCGGTGCTGGTGGCCGCCCGTCTCGGCCCGAATATCTTTTGCGGTGGTGCCACCATGGCGATTCTCCGCACGACACTCGACGCGTTTGGCGGTCTACCTCGGCTGGCGGATCATCTGGCCGATGATTATTGGCTCGGTGCCTTCAGCCGCGCGCTGGGCAAACGGACGGTGCTTGCGGATTACGTGGTGGATACCGTGGTGCAAGAGGCGGGGTTCCGGTCTTTTTATCAGCACGCCCTGCGTTGGTCGCGCACTACCCGTTCCGTGCAACCGGCGGGCCATACTTTTTCGTTTCTGAGTTATCCGCTGCCTCTGGTTTGCCTGCTCGCCGCCGGGATGGGTGCATGGGGTTTGTTGCCCCTGGGTGTGGTTCTCCTCTGGCGCGTCGTGTACCATAGGCAAATCGTGCGCAAACTCGGCGCAAGCGGTTCTTTCGGAGTGGCCCTGCTGGGAGACTTTCTGGGCCTGTGGATTTGGTTTCATGCCCTTTTCGCGCGGCGGGTCGCCTGGCGGGGGGCGCATTTTTCCATCGACGCCGACGGGCGTATGGGTGGCCATGACGGAGCAGAATAATGACGATGAAGACCCTTTTCTTGCAAGCCCCCTCTTTTGAGGGGTTCGACGGTGGTGCCGGTTCGCGCTATCAGGCCAAGCGGGAAATTCGCTCTTTCTGGTTCCCTACCTGGCTGGCCCAGCCCGCTGCGATGATCCCCGGCAGCCGCCTGCTGGACGCCCCTCCAGGGGACGTCAGCGTGGAGGAGACCCTGCAGGTGGCGGCCGCCTATGCGCTGTGTGTCATCCACACCAGCACGCCTTCTTTTCCCTCGGACGTGCGCATGGCGGAGTTGCTGAAGGCGCATTACCCGCAGATGCTGATCGGGATGGTCGGTGCCAAGGTGGCCGTGGAGCCGGAGGAATCCCTGCAAGCCTCCACCGCCGTCGATTTCGTCGCGCGTGAAGAGTTCGACTACACCCTCGCGGAAGTCGCCGAGGGGCGGCCTTTCGGTGAGATAGACGGCATTACCTATCGCTCCGGCAGCGGCCAGATCGTGCACAATCCGGATCGCGCCATGATCGAAGACATGGATGCCTTGCCCTTTGTCTCCGAAGTGTACAAGCGGGATCTGCGCATCGAGGATTACTTCATCGGTTACCTGAAGCACCCCTACGTTTCTCTTTACACCGGGCGTGGTTGCCGTTCCCAGTGCACCTTCTGCCTGTGGCCGCAGACGGTGGGCGGGCACCGTTATCGCACCCGCTCAGTGGCCAGTGTCATTGACGAGGTGCGCTATATTCAGCAGAATTTTCCGCAGGTGCAGGAGATTTTCTTTGACGATGACACCTTTACGGACGACCGTCCGCGCGCCGAGGAGATTGCCCGTGGTCTCGGCAAGCTGGGCGTGACCTGGTCCTGCAACGCCAAGGCCAATGTGCCCTATGAAACCCTCAAAGTTCTTCATGAGAATGGCCTGCGCCTGTTGCTCGTGGGTTATGAATCTGGTGACCAGCAGATTCTCAACAACATCAAGAAGGGTCTCAAGATCGAGGCGGCGCGTAAATTTACCGCCGACTGTCACAAACTCGGGATCGTGATTCACGGCACCTTCATTCTCGGTTTGCCAGGCGAAACAAAAGAAACCATTCAAAAAACGATCCATTTTGCCAAAGAAATCAATCCGCACACCATTCAGGTGTCGCTGGCGGCACCTTATCCGGGCACTTTCCTGTATAACCAGGCCAAGCAAGAGGGTTGGCTGACGGACGAGGACGAGGCGCACCTGGTCAATGACCGCGGTGTGCAGATCAGCCCCATGAGTTATCCTCACCTCAATCACACGGAAATCTTCGATTCGGTGGAGTTGATGTATAAGCGTTTCTATTTCCGTGCGGGCAAGATCGCCGAGATTACCGGTGAAATGCTGAAAAGCACTCAGATGATGAAGCGCCGCCTGCGTGAAGGGGTGGAATTCGTTCGCTTCTTGCGGCAACGCCACGGTTGAGGTGGGGCAGGGGAGCGGCCGGCGGATAATCTTCACCGCTGACGACTTTGGCTTGGATGCAGCGGTCAATCAGGCGGTGGAGTCCGCGCATCGCGAGGGTGTGCTGACCGCGGCCAGTCTGATGGTGACAGCCCCGGCGGCGGCGGACGCCGTGGCCCGCGCGAAAACGCTTCCCGATCTGGGGGTGGGCCTGCACCTTACGCTGGTGGATGGGACACCATGCCTTCCGGCGGAACAGATCCCCGATCTGGTGGATGCGCAGGGGCGTTTTGCCGCTGATCTCTGGTTGCGTGGTGTCCGTTACTTCTTTTTGCCAGGGGTCAGAAGACAGTTGGCGGCTGAAGTCCGTGCCCAGTTTGCCGCCTTTGCGCGTACCGGATTGGTGTTGGATCATGCCAATGCCCACAAGCATCTGCACCTGCATCCCACGATTCTCCAGTTGATGATGGACGTCGGGAAGGATTTCGGCTTGCGCGCGGTGCGCTTGCCTCGGGAACCCCTGAAAGCGGCGCGTTGTGCCGGTGCCCAGGGGTTGGCGCCGGCATTCTGGTCGCTTTTTCTGCGTCCTTGGCTGGCGCGTATGCGTCGTCAATTGGATAGCCACCGATTGACGCACAATGATCTGCTTTATGGACTGGATGCCACGGGTCATATGGATGAAACGCGCCTGCTCAAGGTGTTGCACTGCCTGCCCGCGGCAGGGGTTACAGAGATCTATTTCCATCCGGCCACGGTGCAGACCCCGGTGTTGCATGCCCTGATGCCGGGATATGAGCCACACGCTGAGTGGGTGGCACTGATGAGCCCCAAGGTAAAGGATTATTTGCGCGATCATGGCATCGCGAAGGGTACTTTTGGTGATTTTGCCGTCCGTTGACCGTTTTTTACAGCACACTGGGGTGCGCATCTCACAGGCTTTGGCAGCCTTGGTGGACCTGGCGGTGCGGCGTGCCGCATGGATGTTCACGACCATTCTACTGGTGACGCTTCTGGCGTTGATCTATGCCGTTGGACATTTTTCCGTCGATACCGATACCAGCCATGCCTTGTCGCGCGACTTGCCCTTTCAGCAGCGTGAAATGGCCTATCAGAAGGCTTTTCCTCAAGACAAAAACACCATCGTGGTCGTTTTGCAGGGAGATAACCGAAACCTCACGAACCTCGCGGTCGATCGTCTGAGCGCTTGGGCGCGCGCCCGGCCGCGGTTCTTCCGTGATGTGTATGTGCCGGGCGGCGGGACATTTTTTCAACGCAATGGGATTCTCTATCTGTCCAGGAAAGAGGTACGAAACTTCGCCAATCGGGTGACTGACGCGCAGCCGTTCATTGCCAGGCTTTCCACCGATCCCAGTCTGAACGGACTCAGTGACCTCTTGTCCATGGCTATCGGACAGCGCCTGACGAATGGTATGCATCTGTCCGGATTGACAGAGATTTTTTCGGCCGTGGATCAAGCGGTGATGGCGCAGATGCAAAACAAGCCGTATGAGATCCCGTGGAACGATCTCATGGGCGGCGATCTCGCTAAAATGGGGCCGGCGCAGCGTTTCGTCATTATTCAGCCGACTCTTGATTATCAGTCTCTGGAGCCCGCCGCCGCGGCTTTGCGCACCTTGCGTTCCGGTCTGACGGCTCTGCATCTGGATGCGGCACATGGTCTGCGTGTGGGCGTCACCGGTGGCGCGGTGCTGGATGCCGAGCAGATGAAAACGGTGAGTCAAGGCGCGACTACTTCCCTCGGGCTGACCCTCGGTTTGGAGATCGTTCTACTGGTCATC
>JAKCBU010000106.1 GCA_021839095.1 Pseudomonadota bacterium
GGCGAATGCGGATCTGGCGATATAGAAAAACCGCGCGGCGCGTTCGAGGTCTGGCAGGCTTGCCGGGTCCGGAATGGCCCGCCACTCGTAAAACAGTTGGCGCGAGTAGGGGGTGTTCTGCAAGTACCGGATCAGTTCGTCTGTGCGGTCACGGAGCACACGGAAGAAGGTCACGATCTCGCCGTTTGCATCATTGATGACCTCGATGCCGGAGGGACGACGGGCAAAGAATACCGCTCCGCCACCAAAGAAGGGCTCGACGTAGGTCAGCTCCCGCGCCGGCTCGGGAAGCCGGGCAAGAATCTGGTCAGCCAGTTTCCCCTTGCCGCCAAGCCAGGGGAATGGCGGATGTACTCTCATACGGAGGCCACCTGCAGGGCAGCCAACACTTCACGTTCGCCATTCTCCCCACGCAGGTATGCCTTGCAGGTGTCGAGAAGGGAGACCACTTCACAGCCGTCGGCCCTGCCAACGCGCAGGACCTTTTTACGAATATCGGCCAGCCCCCGGTTGCCCAGCAGTTCACGTAGCGATGCTGCCTCAAGGCTGATTTCCTCAGTTTTCTTCAGCACCTGAAGCAGACCGAGAATGGCGCGATACTCCCTGGCTTCGGCCAGATAAGGTATGAGCTGCCTTGCAGAAATCTGCTGCTTGCCCACCTGAATCAGAAGGTCCAGGAACTCCCGCTGGTCGGCGGGCATCTCATAGCTGTCGTCTTCCTCTTCCAGGTCAATACCGCCGACCGCGATGGACACCTGCTCCTCCAGCGAAAGCCGCTCGCTACCGCCTCGTGCCTCATGGTCTCCCCTTTCTTCCAGCGCATATTCCAGACGAACCTCTGTTCGCGCGCCATGAAGCGTGGCTTCCATTCTTTCCAGCTCCCGCATTTTCTTCTGCCGCTTTTCTCCGGAGAGATTTTTGAGTTCCGATCGCCGCTGCCGGATGGCTCTTTCCAGCGATGCTTTTGAGAACGTCGGTTCGTGTGGCAACACAGATTCCGCATCAAGCCGTTTTCGATAAATAAAGTCTTCCATGGCATCACGGGAGGCAAACCGGGTATGCACGTCAACGAATGTCGCAATATTGGGGTGCGGCACCGTTGCCAGGTCGTGCTTCTCCGCAAAATGTTGCAATGCCTTGGTGGCCGCCGTGACGGCAAGATCATGATGATCGTCGTGATGATCTGGTATAGACCATTCAGCCGTCCTGATTTTGGATTCGATGATCGCGGCTCCGCGCCGAATGGCTTCAGAGACGATCTGGTTCATCACGTGATTTTGGCGGAGGGTCAACTGGATGCTTTGCGACCAGCGCATCAGACGGATGGCGATCTGAGCGCTGCAATCGTATCCCTTCGGAGCAAAATCACTCGCGCGCAGGTCTTCCAGGAACTGTCTTGGCTCTGTAAAGAATGGGCCAAGGTCGATCAGGTAGAATGCCATGTTCCCGGTCGCGCTTCGGGCGCAGCCGGAACGGACAGGATGAGGGTTCAGCATCGGGTGACCTTCTGAGAGACGAGCTATCAGCAGGCGCTGCTCATCAGAAATTTCCCGGTTGAAACCTCCCCCTTCAGGGGGATATGCTCCTCTTGGGAGAGGCGTAACCTCTTCCAGATTCGCCTCGTCAACGGCGTGGATTGAAACATGATTTCTGTTCATAGTTCACCCCGCAGGCAGGCTGACGCATCGGATTTATACTCCCTCCCCCGACGATGGCTCTGCCAGTCAAAGAGCAGCAGCCCGCCATTCTGGCACAGTCGGTCGAAGGCGGCCGGACCCAGGTATTTCTCCACGCCCCCAATGCTCTCGTTGGACAGGATGAGGGTCGGTTTCAGGTCGCGGGAGCGGTGGTCGATCACCTCGAAGAGATGCACCCGCTCTCCATCGCTGCCGAACGTTTTCCCAACCTCGTCGATGATGAGCAGGCCCGCTTCGGCAAAACCGCGAATGACTTCCAGCTCCGTGCTGTTGCCGATGCCGCGTTGCCAGGTCTGGCGAATCCGGGCAATGATTTCGTAGGCGGTCGCAAAGATCACGCTATGTCCCATGGACAGCACTGTCCGGGCGATGGCCGACGCCAGATGGTTCTTGCCCGTGCCGGGATTCCCGCAGAGGATGAGGCAGGATCCGTTGCGGGCCCGCTCCTCGAAATGATCTGCGTAGTCCCGGCAGACATCGAGGGCCGTCTGCTGACCCGGGACCTCGACCACGTAGTTGTCGAAGCCGCAGTCAATGTAACGCTTTGGGATCGCCGCGCTCTCCATGAGCCGGCGGGAGGCCTGCTCCGCCGCGCACACCGGACAGGCCGGCGACAGGTAGCGGATGACATCCTGCTCATCCACCATGGAGATCGGGTAGCGGCCATGGCGCGCGCACTCGCGATACTGCGGATGGCGGTCAGGCAGGATCGCCTCATTGGTGGGGTCGAATCCCCATTTGGCAAGGAGATCCCTGGCCATCTCTCCGACGGGAACACGGGGCTGTTCTGTACTCTTGAAATTCTTCGGAAGCGACATGGTTATCTCCTACAGTTTGACGTAATGAGATCCGCCTACGGCGACTGGGGGTATCAGTTGGCGACCGGGCGGATCGATCGGAGGTTGCTTGCTGACGCCGCCAGTTCTCCTCTTCCCCGGCTTTCCGTCGTCCTTGAGGATGGCGGCGATGTACGCCACATGAATGCCCGCGCCTTTTTTCTCCAGAGCCATTTCGGCGGCCGCCAGGATGTGCTCATCGGTGAATCGGGCGCACATCTCCTGCACCACGACCATGTGCGGCGCGGCGCGGACGCCGAGTTCCCGCAATCGCTTGCAGATCAGTCCTTCGCGAGTGGGGACGGAGTCTTGTTGACCAGCTTGGAAACTTTCTGGCGCGGTGGGCAAGCCGCCATTTGGTAACGTTACCGGCAGTGATTCCTGAAACGTTACCGGCGCGTTACTATCCTGTTGTTTTTCTTTTTCTTTATATTTATCTATTTCTTTATTTGGTAACGTTATCGGTAACGTTACCGCAGCCGTTACGGGCGCCGCGGAAGGCGGGGTGCCTTCCCGCGCTTCCGGCGCTTCGGAGTCCCCGACGCGCTGTTTCTGGCTTTCGCGCTGTCTTTCCTTGAACCGTTGTTGCCGCCGCCGGTTTTGCTCCCGGAGCCGTTCCATGGCATCGTCGCCGCCGCTCTGGCGGCTCTGGAGGGATTGCAGAATGTCGAGAACGGTCATGGCCACGGTCTGATGGTACAAGCGCCCGTCGGAGCACAGCGCCCAGCCGTAGAGCGCCATACCGCGCACGCGCTGCCAAGCCTTTTTGCGGTGGTCGTAGCCGGCGGCCTGCGCCAGGACGACCTCGTTATTGGGCAGGCTGCCGGCCGGCACCTGATGGATGGCGAACATCCACAGCTTGACCGCCGCGCCCAACTCCTCGTTGCTGGCGATCTGTAGAAATTCCGAATGCCCGAGTTTGAGCATGTCCAGCTTGAACCATGGCACCGCGCGAATGTCGGTGTCCGGCGGGGTCAGGGGTTCCAGATCCGACGTGCCGGCGACGAATGGCAAAAAGGTGGTATCCACCGATTTCTTGTCAATGGACGGCATGGCGGCGCCCTCCGGTTTCAGTCGATGCTTTCGCTGTTCGTCCGTCACGCGGTTTTTTTCTGGTTCTACGGTCGCGCGCCGCGTTGCGCTCTTCCTCCGCCCATTTCCGGGTGTCTTCCCCCACGAGGAAGGCGAAGACCATCCGTGCGGTCTCCTGGTGGTAGAGTCGCCCGTCCGAGCACAGCGCCCATCCGTAGAGCGCCATGGTGCGAACGCGCTGCCAGACCTTCGCCCGATGATCGCATCCGGCGAGTTTGGCCAGAATGATTTCGTCATTGGGCAGACTGCCGGTCGGCACTTGGAACAGGCTGTGCAGACACAGCCTGGCGGCCGCGCCCAATTCCTCGTTGGTGGCCAAGTGGATGAATTCCGAGTGGAGAAGGTTGACGATGTCCACCTCGAATACGGCGCCGTGGCGGAGGTCCGTTCCAGGCGGGGTCAGCGGTTCCAGATCCGATGTGCCGGCGATGAATGGTTTTAGGGCTGCAGACATGGGTTCCTCCTACTAATGGGTTGGTGCGACGTGACGGGGTACGGAATGAACTTCGCCATGACGAATCAACGACGGGCTTGGCCAGGGCGGTGGTGGGGGTGTTGCCCGCCACCGTTGTATGCTTCATCGATGTCTTGCGGAGGTTCGCCAGCTGATGGTTCAGCGGAAAGCGCCGGTACCGGTTCGCGGCTTTCTGCGCGGATCTGATCTGTCTTGACGACGGTGATAGTCGGCCGCGACAGTATCGAAGCCTGCGCCCCACCTGGGGCGGCACCCCCTCGTGGCCCTACGTCCCTTCGGTAGACGGGACGCTCCCCGCGATATTCCTCACGGGGACCTGTGGACAGATAGGCGGGACGGGCGGAGACAACGGGATCCAGTGCGCTCATAGCTTGAACTCCTGATCGACGGGCTTGGCGAGGATGTAGCCGTTGGCCTTGACAATCTCGGCGAGCTGCCGAGCGGTCACGACCATGGCGCCTTCGGCGACGGGCTCGGCGCGATAACGGCCATCGGCCTCGAAGGTCAGCAGCAGCTTGGTGCCGGGCGGCACGAGGGAGGGTGTGTGGTCTTGGGGTATCGCATACCCGCCCGATCGCCGGATGGCGGGCAGGACTTCTGCGGTGACCCACTTGCGGAGGGGCTTGGCCTGCGGTTTGCGGGATTTGAGGAGGGCATGGTAGAGGCCCGACTCGGAGATGATGGTGACTTCGCGGGTCTGGAGAGTGCCGTCTTCAGACCTGGTACGCATAATGTGAGTATCAGCCTCGTCCTCATCGAGGACGCGGGTCATGTTGAGCGCATCGCGATAACCTAACGCCTTGGCGATGTCGCCGGCGACGAACCAGACTTGGCCGTCACGGTCGACGGTGCGGACTTCGGTGGAGTGAAATAGAAAGACGGCGGGCTTCGCAGCCTGCAAGGGCGCGGACGCGCCTGGGGAATAGGCGTCCATGGTCAATCTCCTGTTGATCGGCAGTACCACCGCCAACCCCCTGTCAAAAGGGTGGACGGAACCGGACGGGTTGACAGACCGGCAACAGGCACCGGCGAGCCTTGCGGCTCCCCGCCCGGCCCGCCCATAGGAGCAACGCCGGACCACGGACGTAAAAAATGCCGCAAAACTGCTGGCGGCCGTCCGCCTGTTGTTCGAGCTGTCAAACCCGATCACCGGAACCCCGGTGACAGGATGAGCGTAGACCCGCGCGGCGGAGGGTGTCAAGGGGCTGTGCCGCCGGTCGGTAAGGGCGATGCCTTGGCGGTTCATGCCGTCCTCCGGATGCGGTACAGTGACCGCCTTTGGTCATTGCGGAGGCGCCGGAAAGAAAATATTCCGAAACGCGTGCTCATGCGGATTCCCTTTCACGCTTTGGGGCCTG
>JAKCBU010000107.1 GCA_021839095.1 Pseudomonadota bacterium
GGCTTCGTAAAGCATGCTCAGGGTGATCTTGCGCACTTCAAGGCGACTAGCATCGATGTGCGATCTCAGGAGTCGCTGCGCTTCACCGATGCGGCCGCGATGAATTTGTTCGAGAATCGCGGCATGTTCTTCATAGGTCGCGGAAACTCTTTGTGGCTTGGTGAAGTCCAGTCGGCGAATAATGCGCAACCGTTCCATGACGTCGTGATGAATACGCCATATTTCTGGATTTCCCCCTGCCGCCACCAACCCGGCATGGAAATCCTCATCCAGCATCCAGACGGTCTTCGCATTGCTTTCCCGCAAATCCGGCGGACAACACCAGGCCTGCATTAAAGCTCCGATACTTGGCACCTTGTCCTTACGCGACAGACGCTGTAGGGAAGATTCTTCCAGAAGGATTCGCACTTCGTAGATTTGATGGAATTTCTCGAAGTCCAGTGGTCGTACCTGCCAACCCATTCTGGGCAAGACGCTTACGTATCCTTCACGCTGTAGGCGGAAGAGCGCTTCACGTACCGGAGTGCGGCTCACCTCCATGCGTGCGGCAATCTCGTTTTCGCTGAAATGATCGCCCGGCAGCAGGCGGAAATTGAACAGATCCTCTTTTAACCGTCGGTAGGTGTCCTCCGCACGGTTCAGCGGGACCAGTGTGTCGCTTTCTGTGGCGTAGTTATGCATAGAGTTATTACTCCTCAGTATCGATAACCAGCAGTGGCATACCATGGCTCACCAGATCTCCCGTCTTGTACTGCAGACGGGTAATCTTTCCGGCACAAGGCGCACTGATAGTGAATTCCATCTTCATGGCTTCCAGAATTACCAGCGGTTCGCCAGACTGAATCGATTGCCCTGGCTCTACCAGAAATTTCCAGACACTACTGGTCATATCCGCACAAACCGTGATTTCATGTTCTTGGAGGCCCATGTCTTGTTCCATAGACGCCAGCACCGCTGCCTCGGGGCTACGTTCTTCCTCTGACCACAGAGTGATTTCCTGTGCGTAGGCATCGTCCTGACGTGACTGGAAGGCGGCGATGGCCTCTGCGTTTTCTTCCAGGAATCGTTCATACTCGCCCAGGTCGAAGACCGTCTCCTCCATGCGGATCTCATGGCGACCGCAGCGAAACGCATCCCGAAGTTGTGTCAGGGTTTCCTCGCTGACCGGATAGAAGCGAACCTGATCAAAGAAGCGCAACAACCAGGGCTTGCCATTCATGAATTGCGGGTTGCGCAGGTAAGTGTTCCAGATGGGTAGGGTACGACCAACGAGTTGGTACCCGCCGGGGGAGTCCATACCGTAGATACACATATACACCCCGCCGATACCGACAGTGCCCTCGGCGGTAAAAGTGCGCGCGGGGTTGTATTTGGAAGTGCGCAAACGATGACGCGGATCGACCGGTACCGCGCAGGGCGCTCCCAGGTAGACGTCTCCCAGACCTAGCACCAGATAGGAAGCGTCGTAGATGGTGTCGATCACTTCCTGAACGGACTCCAGCCCATTGATACGGCGAATGAACTCGGCATTGCGCGGCAGCCAGGGTGCGGTATCGCGCACCGACTGGCGGTAGCGACTGACCGCGTCCAGAGTCGCGCTATCCTCGAAGGTGAGGGGAAGATGAACGACGCGTCCCCGCACTTGCATACGCTGGATTGGTGGAAGCCCGTCCTCGATCTCTCGTAACACGGCGAGCAGGCGCGCTTGATCAATGGTGCGGCTGTCATAACGCACCTGCAACGAACGCACGCCGGGTGAGAGTTCCTCAATGCCCGGTTTGGCGCGCGCTTTCAGAGCCTCCATCAATGCATGCACACGAAAACGCGCGCGCAGATCCAGAACGTTATCCCCATATTCGAGCAAGACATAACTGTCCCCAGCCTGACGATAGGTGACCCCGGGCAATCCCGACTGGGCAGGACGCAAATCCAGTACCGGTTCCCCCTGTAGACAGGCCGGAGGCTGATTCAGACAAAGACCAGGCAGCGGCGTCAACTTCTGGATGGCGTCATCCCGAAGCACTTCCAACTGACGGGCCGTGGCGAAATCCAGGGGCACAAAGCGCACCCAGTCGCCTGGCTTGACTTGTCCCATTTTCCACAATTCAGCCTTGGCGATGGTGGCGGGACAGACAAAACCACCGAGACTGGGACCGTCCTTGCCCAGAATCACCGGCATATCGCCGGTGAAGTTGATGGCGCCGATGGCATACTCGGTATCGTGGATATTGGATGGGTGCAACCCCGCTTCGCCGCCATCCGACCTGGCCCATACCGGACGGGGACCCATCAGACGGATACCGAGACGATTGGAGTTGTAATGCACCTCCCAGTCGGTGGAGAAAAACCGGTTGATGAATTCGGGAGAAAAGAAATCGGGCGCGCCATGGGGACCATAGAGCACACCGATAGTCCAGTGTTGCGCGTATTGGGGAATCATCGACACAGGCACTTCAAGCATCGCGACCGCAGATACAGCTGTTCCCAGTGGCAGCATGTCGCCGGTGCGGATCGGCCGCCCGCCGTGTCCGCCAAACTGTCCGAGGGCAAAGGTGCTGCGGCTACCGAGATAAACCGGCACATCAAAACCTCCGGCAACGGCCAGATAAGCACGGCAACCCGCCTCCACCCGCCCCATGTCGAGCACCTGTCCGGTGCGCACCAAGATGGTGCGCCAACCTTCTACAGGCTGACCATCCAGGGTGGCCCTGAGTGGAGCACCGGTCAGAGTGATATGGGTCTCAACGTGAAAACGGATCCTCACGCCGACAAGGGTACATTCGAGTCCTGCCGCGCCCTTTGGGTTGCCAACCAGACGATTGGCAAGATCAAAGGCGTAGTCATCCATGGGTCCGGAAGGTGGCACACCGATATGCCAATAGCCGACCCTGCCGGGATTGTCCTGGATGGTACTGTAGGTGCCACCGTCCAATACCTCGGCCACCCGGGGGTGATACTGGAAGTCGCTCAATGCAGTTGTGGATAACCGGGCATCGACAAACAATGATGCGCGGGAGATCTGGCGCAAGTAGCCGAGGTTACTGACGATTCCGCCGATGCGGGTCTGATCCAGGGCGCGTTGCAATTTTCCCAATGCCTGCGCACGGTCCTCGCCATGCACGATGAGCTTGGCGATCATCGGATCGTAGAAGCTGGAGACCTCAGTGCCCCCTTCGACATAGCTATCGACTCGCACCTCTTCGGGGAAATGGACCTCTGTGAGCAAACCGGGCGATGGCTGGAAGTCCTTGAGGGGGTCCTCCGCATAGATACGGGCCTCAATGGCTACTCCCCGCGATTCCGGACGCCGGGAGAGTTCTGGCGGGTTGCCTGCCGCTGTGCGCAACATCCATTCTACCAGATCGATACCAGTGACCATCTCGGTGATCGGATGCTCGACCTGTAGTCGGGTGTTTACCTCCAGGAAATAGAAAGCGTCACGCTCCGCTTCGTACATGAATTCAATCGTTCCGGCATTACGATAGGATACCGTCCTCCCCAGACGTTCGGCCGCAGTGAACAACGCTTCTCGCGTTGCCGGAGGCATATTCGGTGCCGGAGTTTCCTCGATCACCTTCTGGTTGCGCCTTTGCAGGGAGCAGTCGCGCTCGCCCAAGGCCAGCACTCGGCCTTGGCCGTCACCGAAAATTTGCACCTCCACATGCCGCGCACGGGCGACGAAACGCTCCAAAAATACCCCGGAGTTGGCAAAGAAGCTTTGCCCCAGCCGTTGCACCGAAGCGAAGGCCTGACGCAGTTCCGCTTCGTCATTGCAGCGGGTCAGGCCGATACCCCCACCACCAGCCGTGCTCTTGAGCATGACCGGATACCCAATACGCGCAGCTTCGGCGCAAGCCTGATCCACATCGATCAATAGCCCGGTTCCCGGTGCGAGCGGAACGCCGGCTTCGATGGCAAGTGCGCGGGCCGTATGCTTGAGGCCAAACTGACGAATCTGTTCAGGAGTCGGGCCGACAAAGGCGATACCGGCCTGTTCGCAGTTTTCCGCGAAGTCCGCGTTTTCGCTCAGAAACCCGTAGCCGGGGATAACCGCATCGACGCCGGTCTGTACGGCGATCCCGAGAATCCGTTCTGCCTGGAGATAGCTTTCCGCAGCGCTATGGCCACCCAGTCCTACCGACTCATCAGCATCCAACACATGCCGCGCGTGGCGATCAGGTTCTGAATAGATGGCGACGCTCGCGATACCCAATCGGCGCAAACTGCGCTGAATGCGCACTGCGATCTCGCCCCTATTGGCGATCAAGACCTTGCGAAAGGTATCAGCCATGGTCCTTTTCCTTTGGATCGCTGGCAAGGCTAGCCAGATAGGCACGCCAGCCGCCCAGACGGGTGATGTCGCGGGCGCCCTTTTCAGCCAGCCCCTCACAGATAAAGCCTTTCACCGCACGACCATCACGGAGAATCATCGTGCCGATGCCCAGCGGAGCATGAACCTCGCGCATCAATCCGCCCAGCGCCATCTCGCTCATAGACCACAGTTCGACCTCGATACCCTCGTCGCAAACGTCCATGTCGGTGCGGATCAATCCCGGTTTTGGCGGCACGGTATCGGCGAGTGCCAAGAGCCGATAGTGCGATGCGGTACGGGTGGTCTCCAGATAGCTGGCCCCACGGCTGGTGAGCTGGTGATTGAGGGGTTGACCGCGCAGGTGGGCGCCGACCACTGCCACCATAATGCCTGTGGGCTGAGGATTATGAATACGGGGCGCCGGCGCCATGTGGTCGCATACCCCCAGCTTCCAGGGCATGATCAACTGCCAACGGGTAGCAAAGGCCAGCAACGCCGCGTCCCGAAAGGCGGGCGCGATGACGGTGACACCAAAGGGCAAGCCATCGGCGCGCAGACCGGCAGGTAGAGCGAGTGCGCAGAGATCGGCGAGATTGACGAAATTGGTATAACGCCCCAACTGCGCATTCTTTCCAACCGGATCGGCCTCAACTTCGGCAATGGTTGGTAAAGTCGGCGCTGTAGGCACCAACAGTACGTCCACCTGTGAGAAAATGGCTTCAATCTGTGGCAACAGGGCTTGGCGTTGATACTGTGCCCGAAAAGTATCGACCGCCGTGAATCGCTCACCGTCACGAATGATTCCTTCCACGACAGGATTTGCTACTCCTGTGTGCTGCGCAAAAAAATCTCCAACCGCAGCAGTGCGTTCCGCCACCCATGGACCGGAGTACAGCAGGGAGGCCAGTTCATAAAGAGGGCTAAAATCCACTGGAAGGAGCTTCAGGCCAGCCGCTTTGGCTTGTGCAATGGCCTGGGACCATGCCTCGGCCTGAAGTTGATCGCCATACCATTCGGTGCCGTCCGGGATACCAAGAACGGTCGGGCTCAAAACTGGGATAGAAGGCGTCGGCCGTGACCAGATATCGCGCAGATCGTGCCCGGTGACAAGATTTAAAACATGAAGATCGGA
>JAKCBU010000108.1 GCA_021839095.1 Pseudomonadota bacterium
GCGGACGTCGCGGCCGGCGAGGGCGCGTTGCACACGTGGAGCATGCGCCGCGTCTGTTTGAACAGGAAATCGTGAATGGCGACCCCGTCCCTGGAAACGGCCTGCGCTCTGATGCCCGTGCGATAAGGCCGTAAATCGTCCACTTCCAAAGAGGCGCAGTATTTGCGGCACTCTGCCAGGTAGGCATGCTTATGCATTGAACCGCGCAGTTCATGCAACACATGCCGGCGATATTGCAGGATGAGTTTCCAAAAACCCGGATACGCGGCGAAATCGAGCGTGTCCCGAAGATTCATGGAGAGCTTTTGGTAACCCTCTCGGGCGAAGCCAATGACGGCATTCGGCCCCACCGTGACGCTGCCATCAATCATGCGGGTGAGATGAATGCCCAGAAAGGGCAATGCAGGATCCGGCGCAGGATAAATCAGATGTTTGATGAGGCCGCTTTTTTCCGCGGGAAGCTGAAAATACTCTCCGCGGAAGGGAACGATGCGAAAATCAACCTGCAAACCGGCGAGTGTGGCCAGTCGATCCGATTGCAGTCCGGCACAGACGATAAGTTTCTTGGCCCGCCAGGAATTTCCACCCGCCCCAATCTCGACATGCGAATCCTTTTCCAGAAGATGATCGACCGCCGTGTGATAGTGAACTTCTCCGCCTGCCCCCATGACGAGGTCGGCCATCTTGCGGCACATCGCCGCGAAGTCGGTGATGGCGGTGGCCGGACTGTACAGCGCGGCCACCCCGCGGATATGCGGTTCCCTGCGGTTCAATTCCTCCCCATCCATGCGCTCGAGCATCAGGCCGTTGGCGCGCGCCCGCGCATACAGGGCATCGATGCGTTCACGCTCCATAGCATTGGTAGCCACGATGAGCTTGCCGCACGCTTCAAAGGGCAGGGCGTGATCGCGGCAGAAGGCCGTGCTGGCCTCCAAGCCATCACGACACAATTGTGCCTTCAGGCTTCCGGGCGCGTAGTAGATACCCGCATGAATGACGCCACTGTTATGTCCGGTTTGGTGCACTCCCGGGCCGCTTTCTTTTTCAAGGAGGAGCAGATTTGCGTCAGGATACTGTCGAAGTAGTTGCCGCGCCGTCGCAAATCCGACGATACCGCCGCCAATCACGCAAAAATCGTAATCCATGGGTTCCTCGTCATGTGTGAACGAACGGCTTGAAATCGCGGGTAATCCCTGCGTTGAAGCGCGCGGTCATCCGCCGCCCGGTGTGCTCCCCGCCCGGCCTCCGGTGGCCCTTTATATCCGCTCCCAGCTTCCACTTTGTGCGCTATAACGTCTGATCGCGCGTGCTGGCGCTCCAACGATGACGCAGTAGTCCGGGAATTCTCCCCTGACCACGGAATTGGCACCCACTATGCACTGGGTGCCCAGCACGGTGCCAGCCAGCAGTTTTGCGCCCGAACCGATAAAACAGTTTTCCCCGATAATTGTTTTTTTCACAATGAGGGGTTGCAACATCACCGGAACGCCAATTTCCTCGTAAGCGTGGTCGTTGTCTGTTATGGTCACATCGTAGGAAATGATGGTGTGCCGACCAATGACCACTTTATTGGCGCAGCCGATGGTGCCGTTCTGTCCAATACCGACGTCATCCTGAATCTCCAATTCCGGCGAAAACCGCTGTCCTCCATGCCAACCCGTCAAGGCTTCGATTCTCGCGCCATGACCAATGTGAACATGGTTCCCAATGCAAACACATTCAGGATTGGCCAGGTTCAGGGGCGAACAGAGCAGCGATCCATCTCCGAAGCACTTAAAGAATCTTCTATAGTAGATTCTGCCCATCAGGAGGTAGTAATGTCTCCTCAACTTACCCTGTTTCGCCCATAGTGGCGCCCTTAAAAAGTCCATGATTTTTTTGTAGACCATGCCCCACCCCCCTTCTGCCAGAGATTTTTATATCTTTCCCGCGGCGATGATCGGAACGGTTTTTGACGAAGCGCCGGAATTAAGACGCGACTTTCACCGTTTTCTTAGAAAAGGCAACGCCATTTTTAGGGTGATGCCGGTCAGGTGGGAAGGCAGGCATGCAAGCAGGTATGCCATGAGACAACGCAAGTTTTCGGTCAGGCGAAAGGCCTCCATGGCGACGCCCCGAGCCGCGGCATTGTCGCCCAGCAGCAGGTGACATTTTGCCACGGACAGGCTGGACTTGACGAGTTTTTTCTGGATAAGGCGTTTTTTTTCCGGAAAGGATTGGTGCGTCAAGAAATAACCGAGTATAAACATGAGGTTTTCATTTTGCTTCAAGGTTCCTGAAGAGGACGCAGAACCTCCATGTACCCGGTAGGACATCAACCTCGCGGGCACGTAGTAACATTCGAATGCGGATTTGCAATGCAGGAAGGACATCCACCAGTCGTATGCATAGCCCACCTCCTCATATATTTCGTCCAGATCTATGGACCCCGCCCTGAACACTCGTCCGGAGGGTGCCGGTATTACCTGGTTGAAAAGGGCGCCCACCCGGTCAATGAGCACCCCCTCGGTTAAATGCGCTCGTCCCCATGCTTTCGAGTTGTAATCGGATACCGCCATATTCTCCGTACCATCCGCATCGATGATTGTGTGGTCACAAAACACGAGACCAACGTGCTCGTCCCGCTCCATGGGGAGAATGAGGGTTTCCAGAAATTTGGCATCTATTACATCATCATCATGGATGTTTGCAATGTATTTACCTTGGGCCAGCCGCATGCCGAGCTTGGCGTTCGACACCATCGGGAGGGTGATTTCATTGCCGATGTAACGAATGCGTTCGTCGTTGAACTCCGTACACATCCGGGCGATTTCCGGCGAGTTGGAGTTGTCCGCAACGATCAGTTCAAAGTCGCTCATGGTCTGTTCGAGAACCGAGGCCATGGTGATCCTTAAATACTCGGGTCGTTTGTACGCCATCAATACGACGGAAACCAGAGGACTCTTGTGCAAACCCTCAAGCCGAACGTGAACACCTTCCATGAGAGATCCTAATGAGCTTCAGTGTTTCAATGGCGCGCAAACGTCGAGGATTTCAGGGTCGCTGCCGGACCAGCCAAGCCGGCGTGTGCTTCGCGCCCGGTGTCCGGAATCCCGACGGCAACCCAGACGCGGCGAGTCACCAGTAACCCAAAGCATAAAATAAACCCGTCTGAAGCGCCACCGAATTTCGTGTATTGCCGTGGGCCGGTGCGCAAATCCCGATGTGTGCATGGGCACGTTGGAGAAACGCTGGACGTTGGCGGTGCGCGCGGCCTGCTTTTGCCGCCTGCGAACGCGCCAACGCCTTGACATCCGCCCCTGTCACCGCTATTCTTCCGCCCCTTATTGAAAAACCCGGAGCGGGAGTCGTGTGATGAAGACCTATTCTGCCAAGTCTCATGAAGTGCAGGGGGACTGGTTCGTGGTGGATGCCACCGATAAAGTCCTGGGCCGCCTCTCTTCAGAGTTGGCCAGGCGTCTGCGTGGCAAGCATAAGCCCGAGTACACGCCCCATGCCGATACCGGCGATTATCTGGTCGTCATCAATGCCGACAAGATCACGGTCACCGGCAACAAGGCCAAGGATAAAATATATTATCATCACACCGGCTACGTCGGCAATCTGAAGCGTGCCTCCTTCGAGAAGATGATGGAGACGCACCCGGAACGGATCATCGAACTCGCGGTCAAGGGCATGCTGCCCAAGAATCCCCTGGGTCGGGCGATGTTCAAGAAGCTCAAGGTCTATACTGGTTCCGAGCATCCCCATTCGGCGCAGCAGCCACAACCCCTGAACGTTTAAGGCGAAGACTCCATGGAACAATATTACGGTACCGGTCGGCGTAAAAGTGCAACAGCCCGCGTGTACTTGCGTCGGGGCTCAGGCAAGATCGTCATCAACAAGCGCACCCTGGAAGACTACTTTGGTCGTGAGACTTCGCGCATGGTGGTCATGCAGCCCCTGGAGCTGACGGGTCATGGCGGCCAGTTCGACATTCTGGTCAATGTCAGTGGCGGAGGGGCCAGTGGTCAGGCCGGTGCGATCCGCCATGGTATCACCCGCGCCCTCATGGTCTATGATGAAACCCTGCGGCGGCCGTTGCGCAGCGCTGGCTTCGTCACCCGTGACGCCCGCGAAGTGGAGCGCAAGAAGGTCGGCAAGCATAAGGCCCGGCGGAGCCACCAGTTCTCCAAGCGTTAGTCGCGCACGTTTCGGATTGGAAAGCAGGCCGCCCTCGGGCGGCTTTTTCCGTTACGGCTGATAATTATGGAGGAACGTATGATTCGCGCGGGTATTGTCGGTGGTACGGGTTATACCGGGGTGGAGTTGCTCCGTTTGCTGCTGCCGCACCCGGAGGTCGAGGTGGCGGTCATTACGTCCCGCGCCGAAGCCGGGCAGCGCGTGGATGCGCATTTCCCCAATCTGCGTGGTTATGGTGATCTTTGCTACACCCCTCCGGATCTTGCGGAGCTGGATACGCTCGATGTGGTGTTTTTCGCGACGCCCCATGGGGTGGCCATGGATCATGCCCCGGGGCTCTTGGCCAAAGGGGTGCGAGTCATTGACTTGGGAGCCGATTTTCGCTTGGCCGACGCCGGGCTTTTTGCCCGGTGGTACGGTATGGCGCATCGCGCGCCAGAGGCTCTAGCCGAGGCCCGGTACGGCTTGCCGGAATACTACCGGAAGCAGGTTGGGGAAGCGCGACTGGTGGCCAACCCGGGCTGTTACCCGACGGCGGTCATTCTCGGCTTTGCTCCGCTTCTGGCGGAAGGCTTGCTGGAAGACGGTGGGCTGATCGCGGACTGTAAGTCGGGTGTCAGTGGCGCAGGCCGCGCTGCCCGGGTTGACCTCATCCTTCCCGAGGTGGCGGACAGCGTCAATGCCTACGGGGTGAGCGGCCACCGGCACCGGCCAGAAATAGAGGCGGTGCTTTCCGATATCCGTGGTAGCGGACTGGAGTTGCAGTTCACGCCGCACCTTATGCCCATGATCCGCGGTATCCATGCCACCCTCTACGGTCAACTGCGTCGACCCCTGAGTGACGCGGCATTGCAGGATCTCTTCGCACGTCGCTATGCCGGCGAGCCCTTTGTGGATGTGATGCCCTTCGGCAGTCATCCCGCCACCCGTTCCGTGCGGGGCGCCAACGTCTGCCGCATAGCCTTGCATCAGCCGCGGCCAGGGCGGGTGGTTATTCTCTCGGTCATCGATAATCTGGTGAAAGGGGCTGCTGGGCAGGCTGTGCAAAACATGAACCGCATGTGCTCGCTACCGGAGGAGATGGGGCTGGCGCATATTGCGTTATTGCCATGAAGGGCCCTCCGTGTGGATCGGCGCGCTGCCGGCCCCTTCTGCCAGGGGCACGGTCTCGTGAGGCGGAGCGACAGTGTAACGCGCTGAAAATAATAGAGATGTCTTAGAGTCGTACGTAGT
>JAKCBU010000109.1 GCA_021839095.1 Pseudomonadota bacterium
GGAAAGGGGTCAATCACTCCGGCCTGAAGGCCGGAGCTTGTAGTGGAGCGCGACTACAGGTGCCGTTGAGTATACGGCGTGGTTGAACAGGGGAGTGAAGCAGGTCACGAAACTGACGCTGCCGGGTGAGATCCCAGCCCGGCGAGACAAGGGTGCAATCCCCCGCTGTGAAAGTCGTTCACAGGATCTGTTGCATTGACGAAAGTCGATGTGCCCCAGGGAAACGTACCGCACTTATTGTGCGCCAGATCATAGGCGTCCAAGGACGGTTCAAGGAGATGGAAGATGTTCGTATTCGTCATGGATCAGTACGGCAGGCCTGGGCATCCGACTCGTCGGATGGACTGGGTACGCAAGCAGTTGAAGCACAAACGAGGGAAGATCGTCGGCGGCGGTATTTCCGGGAAACCGGCGGTACTGGTGTTGCGCGAACAGTCGTTTGACCGGAGCAAAACCGTGAAACGGCGTTTTTTCGTGACGCTGGATACCGGTTTCCGGAACGTTGGATACGCTGTTACCGAGTTACTGGCGGACGGCACGCTGCGAGTGCTGCTGAAAGGCACGCTCACCGCAAGGACACCGGAACTCAGAGGCTTGATGGATGAGCGCAAGATGTACCGAAGAGCGCGGCGCTATCGTCGGCGACTCAATGTCAGGAAGAAAGGGCAGACGCCGAAACACCGTCCTCCCCGGTACGAAAGCCGGGGCAAGCGGGATTCTGTCACGCTCCAGCATGGTCTCGAAACGCACCGGAATCTGTATGCCCGGCTCGCCCGTCTGGTACCCCTGCCAGACCATCAGGTGACGCGGGGTTTCGAGAGCGTGTCCTTCGACCTGCGGGCGCTGGCCCACGGCAGACCACGGACGGGCTCGGGTTATCAGGTGTCGCCCGCCGACAAAGAGAAGGGAGAGAAAACCGGACGCTTCATTGTGCGCAGGGACGGCGGTTGCGTGATTTGCGGAGGCAAAGAGCATCTGCAGGTTCATCACCTGCGCAAACGTTCGCAACAGGGGTCCCATCGTGTCGGCAATCAAGTCGCGTTATGCGAAGACTGTCATGACGACGTGCATGCCGGGCTGATCGATCTTCCGATTACGGACGGCGCGCAGTGGCGGGACGCCAGCATGGTCAATGCCGTGTGCGGCAAGTTGAGGAAGCTCTCGGCGGAAGCGGGTATGGTGCCGGTGCCCGTCGAAATTTCGGTGGCTGCCCGCCGCCGTCTCGGCCTGGAGAAAACCCATGCGCTTGATGCGGTATCGGTGGCGGCTGCCCTGACAGGTGCGGGAACCGTGGACCAGCGGGATACCCTGGACATGGACCTAGCGCAATACCGCAGGCATCGACGGGCGCACATCCACGCGCAACGGGACCGGCTCTACTATTTGCCGGGAGAGAAGCGGCCCGTTGCACATAATCGCCGCAAGCGCTGCGATCAGGGCGACGTGGATTCCCTGGCGGAGTTTCGTCGCACACACCCCAAAGACGTCGGGCGGTTGCAAGTGAAACGGGCGGTGCGCCTGTATACGCCGCACCGTGCGAAAGCACCGGCAGTCGGCGGGGATGTATGGAATATAGGGGGTCTTCGAGTAGTGGCTAAAGGCGTCCATAGCAAAACCAATCTTTATGTGCCTAGCCTGAGGTCTATTACGGGAAAAGTTTATGCTTCACCGAAAGAAGGGGTCCGATTGTTTCGGAACTCCGGGATGGTGGTGGCGTGAATAGTGTCTGCGCGCTACGTGGCAACCGTCGGTGCAAGGCCACCTCACGCGCTCTGCATCCCCGGCATGAATGCCGGGGTTTTCCGCGCAAACTGGATAAGCTCATGCATATGCACCGCCGGGCCAAGAGCGCACTGAGCCTCGCCGAACACGCCATCGAGACCCAGCTCAGCGATCCCGCCATCAAAACCATCGCAGGCCGCGCGTTGGCAGACACCCGTTCCGACATCGGACAATCCTGGGCCGAGGTCATCACACGCGTCCACCAGTCGCGCCGTTGCCAGCGCGAGTACAACGCCAGCATTCAGGCGCTACGCACCGCGCAAGCACGCGCACAGGAACTCGAGAAAGGTGGATTCTGGCAACGGCGCAAAGGCCAGGCGGAACTGATCATCCGGCTGAAGGAAGTGGCGAAAACACAAGAAGAAGCCCTGCTCCTGCGCCAAAAAATCCTCGCGATGTTCGACGAGATCATCCAGATCCACGATCAGATGGAGCAGGTCGTACACGAGTTCGTCCGTCTGATGGACCAGGTGCTCAAGCCGTATCGTGTGGCCCTGCACACCTTGATGCCGGCACCGGCCGGGGAAAGCACGCCCCATAGGCTAAAACACCAGAGCGCCGAGCAAAGTGTGTACAGCTAATCCACCGGACGCCGGTTGAGCGCGGGCGCGCATACTGGCATAATCCAGTTTCACACACCCGCCATCGTTCGATGAAAACCGCCGCTTGGGACCGGCTGCGCAATACGGACCAATCGCCTTATGGCGTTCTGGTCCAAACCGATTCTGCACACGCAGATCGTTAGGAGCATTGCCGCTCCAATTCCCCACAACGGGCACTTCCAGCATCCGCAGGAGTCCGTTCTTCATCCCCGCCTTATTCGCTCACGCGAATACCGATAAGGAGTTCCCATGCCTACCGCAACCATGTTGCCGGAGGTGGCGCACGTCTTGCGCCAGTCCTCCATCGACCAACAACACGTGGTACTTCCACCCAACCTGGATCGCGATCTGTACCTGAAGGTGAACAAGGTCCTCACCCTCTACGGCGCCAGGTGGAACCGACGCCGCCAGGCGCACGTCCTCCCCAACGCCGAGGCGTATCGAGAGCTCAGCACGGCAATCGAGGTTGGCGCCGTCGAGCGCAAACAGACCATCCAGCAGGAAATCGGGTTCTTCCAGACGCCAGAAATCCTCGCAGAACGCCTGTGTACCGCACTGCCGAGCATTTTTGGCATCGACATCCTGGAACCCAGCGCTGGCCACGGCCGCATCGCCCAGGCAGCCCTGAACCTGGGCGCCGGTACCGTCACCTGCGTCGAGCAGTACGCGCCGAACGCCGCACATCTGCGTCAGCGGTTTGCGCATCGTTGCGACGAAGTATCCGTGATCGAGGCGGATTTCCTGAGCCTCCAACCGGAGGATCTGAGTACCTTCGATGCGGTGCTTGCCAATCCACCTTTCCAAAAAGGCGCGGATATTCGCCATATCACCCACGCCATGCGCTTTGTCCGTCCGGGTGGTACCGTGGTCGCGATCATGAGCGCCGGAGTCCAGCACAACCGCAACCGCGCTGCCACAGACTTTCGCGAGATGGTCCGGGCACGCGGCGGCCATTGGGAAGCCCTGCCCGAAGGCAGCTTCAAAGAGTCCGGCACGAGCGTTTCGACCATCATGGTAATCATCCCCATAAGCTAAAGAGGAGAATCCATGCTGCACATCAGCAAAGAAAGCGTCCGCTCCCTGGTTCCAGCATTTCTCGACGACGAAACGCTGGTAGCCGTGCTCGAGGCGCTGAACCGTGCCTATCGCGCCGGCGATCCCTGGGTGTCGGATGCGGAATACGACCATGTCTGGAGAGCGGAGCTCGAAGACCGCAATCCAGAGCATCCTTTCCTGCACCGGGTGGAACCGGAACCGCAGGAGTTGTTTTCTGGTCCCCTGGTACACCACAGCCAGCGGATGCTGTCGACCGACAAGGCCTACGACAGCGACAAGCTCTCCCGCTTTTTTGCGCGCTGCGAAAAGGCCTCCGTCCAGCTCGGCTGGGCCGAAAAGCCGATGTACCAGGTACAGGCCAAGCTCGACGGTTTGAGCGGCCGCCTGTATCCCGGGCGCGTGCTGGCTACCCGCGGCGATGACGGTCGCCACGGCCGTAACATCAGCCATGCCCTCGAGCGAGGCCTCACCATCATCGGTGGGGTCGAGGAAGGGGCCGGGGAGATCGTCGTGGTGGAGGACTATTTTCAGTCCGTCCTCGCCCCAAAGGGCTACGAGCACCCACGCAATTTCATGGTGGGTTTCTGCGGAGCCGACAATCCCAGCGCCGATCACCGGGAAGCGGCGGCCGTTGGCGTGGCGCATTTTGTCGCATACAGTACCTTGCCTGCGCCAACTTTCACCGCGGAATGGCTGCTGGCGGAGATTGATACGATCTTTGCGGAAATCACGGGCGCCTGCCCGTATCGTACGGACGGCATCGTTATTTCGGCGATGGGCACCCGGCTACGGGACTACATGGGAGCGACGGATCACCACCATCGGTGGCAGATCGCCTTCAAGAAAAACCTGGAAGGCGTCCGGGCGGTGGCCACATCCGTGGTCCTGCAGACAGGCCGCACGGGAATTGTCACACCCGTAGTCCACATCGAGCCGGTCCAACTCCCGGGCGCCACCGTGCGCAAGGCCTCCGGCCACAACGCGGCCAAGCTCGAGGAAGATGGCATCGGCCCGGGGGCCGTACTGCGCATCGTGCGCTCCGGGGAAGTGATCCCCACGATCGTGGGAGTCGAAGAGCCATCGGCGCATCCGGTGGCGTTCACGCACTGCCCGTCCTGTGGGACGGAACTCGTAACGGACGGGCGCTTTCGTCGTTGTCCGGCCACGAACACCTGCCCCGCGCAGGCGTCCGGGGGGATCCATTATTTCTTCCAGACGCTCTACACGGCCAAGGGCTTCGGCAAGAAAATCTGCGCGGCGCTGGCCGCTGCGGAAAAAAGTATCCCAGCTATCTTGCAGATGCAGGCGGAGGACTTTGTCGCCATCGGGATTTCTCCCGGAGTAGCGGCCAATCTGGCCGACGCCATTGCCACCGCCAAACAGACGCCGGTCCCTGTGGCCCGTTTTGTGGCGGCCCTGGGGATCCCTCACGTGGGAGAGGCATCAGCGGCTAAACTGCTCAGCGTTTTTGGGAGCATCCCGGCGCTGATCGACGAGGCCGAACCCAACCGCATCGCCAGCATTCCCGAATTCGGGGAGATCACCGGCTCCGCCATTGCGGAGTACATCGAGGAACACCGAGCGGAACTGCAGGAAATTTTGGCCGCAGGCATCCCGCTCGCAACCATCACCCCGTCCACCGGACCCCTCGCGGGCGAGGTGCTGGTCTTCACCGGGACCTTCTCCCGCCCCCGGCCAGAGCTCGAAGCCCTGGCGCGGGAAGCGGGGGCAACGGTCCTCAGTAGCGTCTCCCGGAAAACCACCCGTCTGTTTGTAGGGGAAAAGCCCGGAGAGACCAAGGTACGCAAAGCCGAGCAACTCGGCATTCCACAAGCAACCGAAGCGGATTTTCCGCTGTAACACACCACCGCCCAATCCACGCGATCGGGCGCATCAAAGACGCCGCGCCATGGATGCACCATGG
>JAKCBU010000110.1 GCA_021839095.1 Pseudomonadota bacterium
GCCGCGTGGATCAGGGCGGAGACGGTGCTGGGTCCGGCCATGGAATCGGGCAGCCAGATATGCAGGGGGAACTGCGCCGACTTGGCGATGGCGCCGATGAGGATCAGGGCACCGGCAATGGTCAACACCAGCACGTCCGGGTGCGCCGCCACGGCAACGAAGATCTGCTGATCATTGAGGGTATGGTATTCCGCGAAGAGCATGAAGATGGCCAGCGCCAGCGCCGTATCACCGATCCGGGTCACGACGAAGGCCTTGCGCCCCGCCCAGGCGTTCTCCGGCTTGCGGTACCAATGGGCCACCAGCGCGTAGGAGCAGAGGCCGACGGCTTCCCAACCCAGGTAGAGCAGGAGCAGGTTGTCGGCCATGGTCAGCACCAGCATCCCCCCGACAAAAAGGTTCAGGTAAAAATAGTAGCGCCGTTCGCCGTAGTCCCCCGCCATAAATTGCTGCGAGAACAGATGAATGAGAAAGCCGACGAAGGACGCGATGCTGATCATGATCAGGGTGACCTGATCCACCTGGAACGCGATATCCGCGTGGAACCGGCCTACGGCCATCCAGGTCCAGACGCGATCATGCAGGTGGGGGTCACGACCGTGGGTGATCCAGAGGGCAAGCACCGCCAGCGCAGACAAAAAGGGCATGGTCGCGGCCATGCGGCCCATGCTGCGCGGCGCAAACCGCTCTCCGAAAATGGCATTGAGGAGCGCCCCCAGCAGGGGGAAGCCGGGGATCAACCAAAGCCATTCACTCATCGGCCTCCTCCCGCAAGTGGCACAGGACATCGACGGTATCGCCGCCCAACTCCTGTTTCACCCGCAAGAGCAGGGCCAGGGTCAGGGCCAGCGCGGCACCGCTCAGGGCCATGATGAAAATCACCAGTACCTGTCCGGTGGAGGAGTGCCAGCGCGCCCCGCCCACCAGCGCGATGACCATGGCGGCATTGAAGAGCAGCTCCATGCCGAGCAGCAGAAAGATCAGACTCCGCCGCAGCAGGATCAGCGCGATACCCGCGAGAAAAAGCAGCGCCGCGATGACCAGAGCCAGATCAAGCGTCATGCCCTTCCCTCCGATGGACGGCGAGGACCGCGCCGATCACCGCAAAGAGCAGCAGCGCCACCGCTTCCGTCAGCCACATATAGGGTCCGAAGAGCGCGCGGCCGATCATCGCCGGGCCAATCTCCCGAATCACCGTCAGCAACGGCGGAGGACGGGTGAAGAGGAGGATCACGACCGCCGCCAGCAGTAGCACGAGAATGCCCGACCACCAGAACCCCGGTCGCCAGCGTGCTTCCGACTCCGGCTGTACGGGGGTCCGCAGAAGCATGATGACGAAGAGAAAGAGGACCAGGATGGCACCGACGTAGAGCACCACTTCCAGCGCCGCGACGAAGGGCGCGCCCAGCACCAGAAAAAGGATGCCGAGGGCGAGCAGCGTGATCCCCAGATTGACCGCGCCATGCATGGGGCTGCGCACCACCAACAGGGCGGCGCTGCTCATCAGCACGATGAGGGCAAGCAGGAGCACCAGTAGCGCGGTCATGGCAGGTTGCTCCGACCATCCACCGGAGGCGACTCGTTGCTGCCCTGCCCCTTGTCCTTATCGTGCAAAGCCACACCGGCGTGACGGTAGAAGTTGTAGTGGGGATGCTTACCGGGACCGTCGATGAGCAGGGACTCTTTCTCGTAGATGAGATCCCGATGATGCCCCGTGCTGAAGGCGAACGCATCGAGGAGTTGGATGGCCAAGGTCGGACAAGCCTCTTCACAGAAACCGCAGTAGATACAGCGCGAGAAGTTGATGCGGAAACTGACCGGATACCGGCGCTCGTCCTCGCGATTCCCGGCCTGCAGTTCGATGCAGCGGGTGGGACAGACCGCCGAGCAGAGCTGGCAGGCCACACACCGCTCATCGCCGTCGGGATCGCGCGTCAGCACCGGGCGACCACGCCAGCGCGGTGGCAGTTTCAGCGCCTCTTCGGGGTAGCTGACCGTGGACGCGCCGCGGCCGATCTGCCGCAAGGTGGTCCAGAGCCCCAGACCCAGTTGGACGAGACTGCGGTAGGCGCTCATCCCAGCCTCCACAGGGCCGCCGCGAAGGCGGTGCACAAGAGGTTGAGCAGGGAGAGCGGCAGCAGGATCTTCCAGCCCAGGGCCATCAGTTGATCATAGCGCGGGCGCGGCAGGCTGGCGCGTAACCAGAAGAAGACAAAAATCACCGCGAACGTCTTGATCAGCATCCAGATCCAGCCCGGCAGCCAGGGGCCATGCCAGCCCCCCAGATAGAGCGCGGCGGCCAGTACGGCGATCAGGGTGAGGCCGAGATACTCCCCCAGAAAAAAATAACCGAAGCGCATGCCACCATATTCGGTATTGAAGCCGGCAACCAGTTCACTCTCCGCCTCCGGCAGATCGAAAGGCAGGCGATGGGTTTCCGCCACCCCGGCAATGAGGAAGATCACGAAACCGAGGGGTTGCAGAACGACATAGGGCACCCACTGGGCCTGGACGATGCCGTTCAGGGAGAGGCTGCCGCTGAGCAGCACCACCGCCAGCAGGGCCAATCCCAGCGGCAGCTCATAGCTCACCAGTTGGGCGACGGCGCGCACGGCGCCCAGTAGCGCGAACTTACTGCCCGAGGCCCAGCCACCGAGGAAGACCCCGTAGGCGTTGAGGGAGCTCATGGCCAGGACGAACAGCAGACCGATATTCCAGTCCCCCGCCCAGGAGAAGCCCCGGTCGAGAGGCACCACCGCAAAGCTGGCGAGGGCGCTGAAAGCCACCAGCACCGGCGCCGCACGATAGAGGACGGGATCCGCAAAGGCCGGGACGAAGTTCTCCTTGCTCATCAGCTTGAGGGCATCGGCCAGCGCCTGCCCGATGCCGAAGGGGCCGAGGCGATTGGGACCGTGGCGATTTTGCAGGAAGCCGAGCACCCGCCTTTCGGCGAAGACCAGAAAACCCGCAAGACCGAGCAGGACCACCGTCGTCAGCAACATACCCAGGGCCATGAGGAAAAGTGTCACGAGACGGTCTCCCATTGAATCTGCACGGCTTCGCCGGGATGCAGGCCCAGTTGGGCAAAACCCTCCTGATCCAGGGCGGCAACGCCGGCGACCATGCCCACGATGGGAAGCACCGGCAAACGCAGACGGCCACAGGGGCCGCTGAGCGTGGCGAAAGACGCGTCGACGTCCGCGTTGAGCCGCAATCCCCGCGCCGGCGCCAGCGACTGCAACTCGGTGGCGGCATCGGCGAGGACTTCGCCGCCGTGCCAGCGAAAAAGATCCAGCTCCCAGTCCGCGGCGCCGACTGGCGCCGCGGCGGGCGCCGCGGCAATCTCGAAGCGCGCGCGCAGGGCGTCATCCAGCAATACCCCGGGATGGTCCGGGCGGGGTGCAATCGGGCAAAGGAACCGCTGGTAAAAGGTCAACCGCTCCTGCCAGGGCTTCACGATACCGAGCAGTTCCGCCAAGCGACCCAGCCAGTACCGGGGGGGAGGCGGGCCGAGGGGATGCCTTTGTCCGCCGGCGGCTGCGGGGAAGCCACGGGTATTCTCCTGCCAGGACGGCACTTGCGCTTCACGGCGATAGACTGGGGCGAACGCCTGGATGCGCCCCTCGTAATTGATGAAGAGACCGTCCCGCTCGGGAAAAGCGGCCATGGGTAAGACCACTTCGGCGGCACGAACGGTGTCCGTATCGACCATATCCAGTACGGTCACCCCTTGCAGACCGGGCGCCAGCGACCGCCAGGTCCCGGCCCCCCAGTCACTGCCCAAAGGATCGGCGGCGAGACAGAGGAGGTGGTCGATTTCGCGTTGACGCAGGGCGTGTTGCAGGCGCGCCGTATGGCCGTCGGCGGCAAAATAGGCGGCGCCGAAAAGATTCGGACTGTTCTGGAACACCCCCGCGCGCGCGTTCGCCGGGAGCCGTGCCAGGGTTTTCCGCAGGGCATGCACACCGGCCGGACCGAGGGTTTCCGCAGCCGCGAGAATCACCGGCCGACGGCTGCCCTGCAGACAGGCATCCTCCGCAAGGCCCGTGACCAAATCCGGCAAGGCGCTGGGGCGGGTCGGACGATAGTCACCGGCTGCGGCCAACGCCGTTGGCCGGCTCGCCAGCACCGTCAACCGCGCCCCGTGACGCAGGGCCTGCCGCGCCGCCAACTCGGCCATGGGGGCGACACCGCCCAGATCGCCCAGCACGATCAGGTGATCCGCCATTTCCACGTCGTTCAAGGTGGGCGCCTGCGGCAGAGCCATGCACTGCTGCGCCAGCGCCTCCATCCAGGGGCTGGAAAGAGCGGCAAATGGTGCGTGCAGGCAGTCGGCCAAAGCAAAAAGGGCCAGATTGCTCTGCACGTCTTCGCGCGGCGAACCGAGGAACCCGCTACGCCCCTCCTGCAACCGCATCGCCACCTGACGCAGGACGGCATCCTGACGACTGTGCGCGCCGTGCAGCCGTGCCCGCACCGGCCGTTCCGCCGCCGTCACATAGCGGAAGCCATAACGCCCGCGATCACAGAGGAAATGCGGGTTGATCTCCGGATGATGACGCGCGCGCACCCGGCGCAGGGTGCCCAGCCGGGCACCCGGCAGGGTATTGCAGCCCACCGCGCAATGAGGGCAGACCGAAGGCCCTTGCTGCAGATCCCAGACCCGCGCGTAATCGTGACGGAAGACCTTGTCGGTGAAAACCCCGGTGGGGCAGACTTCCACCAGATTGCCGCTGAAGGGACTTTCCAGCGGGCCGTCTTCCAGACGTCCGAAATAAACCCGGTCGCGGGAACCGAAGACGCCGAAATCATCGCCCTGCGCCGTGTCCTGATAGAAACGCACACAGCGGTAACAAGTGATGCAACGGTTCATTTCCTGATGTACCAGCGGCCCCAGATCCTGATCGCGATAAGTCCGCTTCGGTCCGCTGTAGCGGCGCACGGCATGGCCGGTCTGCACCGTCATATCCTGTAAGTGACATTGACCGCCCTCGTCGCAGACCGGGCAATCGAGAGGATGATTGAGCATCAGCAGTTCGATGATTTTCCGATGCTCGGTATGGACCTCCTTATCCACCGTCGCCAATTGCAGATGATCGCTGGCGGGCAGCAGGCAGGCCATGGTCACCCGCGGCGGATGTTTGTCGTCATGGGGATAGATCTTCACCGCGCACTGACGGCAAGCGCCGAGACTGCCGAGGGCGGGATGATAGCAGAAGTACGGGATCTGCCGCGCCATTCCAGCGGCAATGGCGGCCTCCAGCACGTTCTGCCCGGACGTGAAGGGTACCGGCTGACGGTCCAGATAAAA
>JAKCBU010000111.1 GCA_021839095.1 Pseudomonadota bacterium
ATTCCTTCCTGCCAGCAGTGGCCTTACGGCGCCACTTCGATTGGCCCGATGTACTGGGCCAACTCTCCGGCATTATGCCGGAGAACAGGCTAACCGGGCGTGTCCCGCCCTTTGCAGCAAATTACGTCCCGCCACCTGCCCGGAGTGCTCCCGATGACCGCAAGCGACACACTGAAACCACTTTCTCAGACCCGGACGGTTGGCAGTATCCTCATGCCCGCACTCCGGGCAGGTGGTCGAAGTGCCTTCGGGCGGCAACACCCGCAGCAAGGCTCCCCGCCACTCCGTCTTGTACTCCAGCATCCGCCGGAAGCTGTACCAGCCCTGATCCAGAAACGCCTTGTTAAAGCGCGATTTCACCTGGACCAGCGTGCCGGGGGCTTCTTTCGTCCCCTTGCTGGATTGCGTCATCTCCTGAACTTTCAGGTCTTCGATCACGAGCACTGCGTGGCTTTTGCAAAGCCGTGCCGAAGCCTTGTGCAGAAAGTCCTCTCGAACCGCCGCGATTTTCCGGTGGAGACGCTGCACCTTGAGCAACGCCTTCCGCCAGTTCCTGCTGAACTTCACCCTGCGGGCCAACGCCCGTTGCACGCGGGCGAGCTTGTCTTCCAGTGCGCGATACGCATGGACCGGAGCGACGAAGGAGCCATCCGACAGGGCGGCAAACTCCCGCACGCCCAGGTCGATGCCCACGGGGTCGCCCTGGGGCACCTTGGGAAAGATCTCGCGCTCGATCTGGATGGACGCATACCAGCGACCGGCCACCTGGCGGACGGTGACGTTGCGAATCTCGCCGCCGACGGGGCAGGACTTGCGGAACTTCATCCAGCCAATCTTCGGGAGAAAGATCCGGGGCAGAATCCGGCGCCCGTCCTCATCCACCGTTCGCAGATCGAGCTTGATCTGCTCCGGGTCGGGATAGCGGAAGCTGTCGTGCCGACCTTTCTTTTTGAAGACCGGGAATTGCTTGGCGCTCTTCGCGTCAAAAGCGTCCCCAAGCGCCCGGTCGAGAAAGCGCAGGGCTTGCTGCTGGGGATGGATGGGCGACTCGGCCAGAAATCCGAAGGCCGTGCCGTTCCGCCAGGTGGTCAGGCACTTGGCCATGTCCACATAGGAGAGAATGCCGCAGCCCTGGTCCAGATAGGACTTCTGAATAGCCAGGGCGCGGTTCCAGACGAAGCGCACGCAGCCCGCTGCACGCGACAGGAGCGATTCCTGCTCCGGCGTGGGTTCCAGACGATAGCGGACGGCCTTCTGGATTCTCATGGAACCATTATACGCAACAGAGGCTTAACAGAAAAGGTGGCGGTGGCCGCATCGAGCCGCCTCCCCACCGCGCTCTTGACCTCCCCCTGAACGGGGAGGTTTGCCGCGCAACCGATCAGCTTGCCCGGGAACGCCCCGTGCTGCTCGGCAATCTCAGAAAACCTCTTGGCGACTCGCTGGATGTCCTCTTGGGTGCCCGGCTGGTACCCCATTGCCGCCCGGGTGTTTCGCCAGTCTTCCATAGAAGGTTCGTCTTTGTCGGCCTCGACCAGATCAATCCAAAGGCGATTCACGGCCATGACCACCAATTCCGGCGCGGTATGGTGAGGATACATGGCCTGGATTTCGTCAAGCTTCACCTTGACCCGGCGGGCTTCGTATTCAGTCAACCCAAACATATTTTTCTCCAGAAACTTCAATGCAAACATACTCCACCTCCTGATTAGATATGTCCAGCAGCCCGCAATGCCCGCTGTAGCTTGTAGAACAGGTTAGGGCATTCCTGAATGTTCGAGGTACCGACGAGCGCCAGACGTAAAAAAACCCCAAGCACAAGGCGAGGGGTTGGTGGTTGTCGTGAGCAGAGGACGGGATACGTCCAAAGCCCTTCTGTTCCCAGGGATCGACTGTAGCCCCGGTCATCCTTAAAGATGACAGGGGTGCTCAGGAATCAAATGATTCCGGAGCTGGCGAGCTTACCGCGAATACCAGCATAAAAACTGGTACCAGCGATAATGCACGCCACAATGACGATAGCCATTGCAGTCTCTCCATATTGATTCATACCGACCCCTATTACCGGACAGTTTCTATGTACCAGTGGCATGTTTTTATGTCAGAACCCCGCCGATACATAGAAACTGTCCGGTAATCCTCCCTGGAATGACCGGCCCGTTTCGGGCTTTTTCTTTGGAGGCATCATGAAAGCATTACGCATCTTGGCCGCAGCATTGGGCCGCAGCATTGGCGGGGTCAGTGTCACCGTGGACCCCAGCGCGGAGACCGCCTACACAGACGGAAGGCGGGTCGTATTGCCCCTTCTCCCTGACGTGGGCGGAGAAGACCTGGAGGATCTGCTTCTCGGCCTCACGGCCCACGAGGCGTTCCACATCCGTTTCACCTTCGGTGGCAAGGCTGCCGAACCACCTGCCGGCGTCCACGTCACTCCGTTCATCAAACGCCTTCAGAATGGTTTGGAGGATCCTCGGATTGAGGCAATGGGCATGAAGCAGTACCGGGGAATCCCCAGATACCTGCACAAGCTCATCGACTACGGGATCCGGCAGGGTTGGTTTTCGGACGCCCCGAAATACCGGGAGCACCCCGGCAACCTGGTCCTCTTCGGTCTGCTTTACCAGTTTCGTGCGCATTTTCTGGGGCAACACGCCTTGGATAGCGCTGCGAAGAACTGGGGAGATGCCGCCATCAAACAGTTTGGTGCCGAACTCTGGGCGCAGATCGTACCCATCGGCGAAGCGGCGGTTCGCGCTTCCTCCGTGGACGCCCCAGATGGCCCGTGGATCGCTGCGCAGAAGATCAGTGATCTTTTGGGCGACGCCGCCAAGAACTACCCCAATAAAAAACAGGGGAAGGCGGCGAAAAAGGCCATGGAAGCCCAGGAGGGTGAACTGCGCCAGACCGACGTTTCAGATATGGCGGGGGGAAGCCTTGCGGCGGAAGGAAAAAATGGCTCCTGGCAGATGGAGCCAACAACTGCTAGTCAGCAGGTTGCGGATATTCCGGAAGACGTAAAACTCGAAGCCGGCAGGGTCTACCGCAAAATTGCCGGCCCATTGGAAAGCAAGCTCTGGGCGCGGTCGCAGGAAGAGACGTATGCGGCACGCACGGGCACTTGCGGGGTTGTAACGACCGCCCTGCACCGGGTAGGTACCAGCGGGTCGGTATTCGCCCGGCGGATAGAGGGTGATTCCCGCAGTATCGCCGTTAAAATCCTGATTGATAAATCCCGGAGCATGGAACGTAGCGATTCGAGTTATAAGAAAAGCAGAGTCTTCCTGGCCGCTGCCGGTGCGTTGGCGCTGACCAGAACTTTCGCGGGCCTCGGCGTCGAATATTCGGTGTCATGGTTTAATGAAAAGTTCACCCAGGGGCGTCCGTTTTCTTCGGCGCCGCTCAAGGCGAATGAGGGCTGGTCGTGCTTCTGCTCTGGTGGAACCTACATGGAAGGCGGTATGACCCATGCCGGCCTTGAGCTGCAAAGTCACCAGGCGGATCGGAAGCTGCTGATCGTCCTCACGGACGGTTCGGTGGCTGAAGAATCCGTAGCGGCTATCGACGATGCGCTCATGCGGCAGGGCATCGAGGTTCGGTACGTCCTGATCGGAAAACTGGATGGATTTGATTTCGCCAAAGGACGTGTTGGGTCTTCGGATGATGTTGGAAAATCCATGATTGAAGCTTTTTCTGGTTTTGCTACTTGATCCCCCCACTCCCACGCTTCGGCCTGGGAGTTTTTTGTGCCAGCCGCTCGCTGTTACATAGAAACTGTCCGGCACCTCCTATCGGCATGAATCACTAAGGGGGTATGCTATGCTGAGCTTGACGAAGTGGTTTTTGGGGCTCAATAAGACCGCCAAGAAGCACCTTGCGCGAAGGCTGGATGTAGCCAGCCACGCTGTTGCTGTTTTCCTGATGCCGTTGCCAGCCTACGGGTTACAGCACGCATTTGCGGGGACCGTAAGCGAACTGGACTGGGTGAAAATCGGCCTTTCTTCGTTGGTGATCTTGGTCTGGTACGCGATAACACAATTTGCCGTAGTTGCCATCATTAACACGCTGGACGATGCGTAATAGGAGGTTAAGATGCTGAACTTTTTACCATTATTGATTCTTGAGATTGTGATTGTGAGTCTTGGCGCCTGGTTTTCTATCACCATCATTCGTGCTGCGGCACTATCGAAGAAAGCGGGCAGGAAGCCACATGCTGAACCTGGTGGCAAAGACACTGCTCATGAGTGTTGACTGGTCACTTTAACCATCTGGATCGTGCATGCGATCATTGATCCCTCCCAACCCTCACGCTTCGGCTTGGGGGTTTTCTTTGTGCGTCGCCACGAAGGCTTGCACTGCCCGCTTCGCTGATCATGCAGGACATGCTTTTCAGTGCCGCTCTGGCACTGCTTGCGGAGCTGACGCGGATCACATCCAGCCCCGGCTTGGATTAGTGCCTTTCGCATGTCGGAGGCACGCTACAGGGACCGCTGGCAATGGGTCATATTTGCCCTGTAGCGCATTTTCTGGCTGTGGTTGGGCGGCGGTGACGATTAAGGCGCCCAGCAGGTGGCTTTGGGGCGTGCCAGGCCTTCCACAACGCCTGGCATCGGCGAACCCGATTTTTTGGAAAAACAAAAACCGCGCCTCTGTGCATCTTTGTTTTCTGTTATAGATATACAAAGATGCTATAAATAGGTTGTTGTTCCGAGATGTAAGCGTAACAGATTGAAATGACAACTTAAAAGACACATTTTTTGAAATGTGTGTCTATCATTATGGCGCACGGTTTCGGTAGAAAAAAAAGGCCACCCAAGATCAACCTGGGCGGCCCCTGTCCTGCGGAAACGCCCGGAAGCGTCAGGTGAACCTATCCGTTAGGGCGGTATGAGTTCCTCTGATCTCCGCGCCTGAACGGAAGATCAAAGGCCCCTGATTGCCACCTCCGGGTGCGGAGTTTTTGGAGATTGACCCCGGTGAGGGATCATAAGGCGGCAACCTGCCCTATGTCGCCAAAATACACTTGCGGCCCCGCCACGTCCATGCCCGGTACATAGAAACTGTCCGGTATCTCCTCCCGGTATGAACCCGGCATTTCGCCGAATCCTTCAGGAGATTGACATGAAAGCACACGTACACACGGCCACTGGCCGCGCAAACATTTTCCAAGACGAGACGGGCGTGCATCTGCGCGTTCTGGAAACCAATGGCAATATTTGGGAGGCAGGGTTTTTCCCCGCCGAGAAGTGGGATGAGCTGCCGCAGGCGTGGCAAGCGGCACTGTCATTGGCGCGGGAGATTATTTCTCCCGA
>JAKCBU010000002.1 GCA_021839095.1 Pseudomonadota bacterium
AGTATCGAAAGTGAGCAGTTTGTCGCCACACTCCCGGCGCTAGGCTTGTCTGCGACAGAATGACGCGATGTTGCACCCGTTGTTGGGCTTTCTGGGGGAGCGATAGACGCTGGTCAATGCCCCAACGTCACATGCTCCCGTAAGCTATCTGCTGCCCCCCCTGTTTTTTACACCCACAACGTGTTGCGCAAAGGGAGCCCGCCGCAAAATCCGTGGCTGGTAGTCCACAGAAACGGCGGCCAAATTCAACCAACACCATAAAACCAACGATTTGAACATAAGATTTCTCCAATTTCCGAGGCTTCCAATACCTCTACTGGACTATGGAAATTGGGGAACTCGCAGCCGACGCATTTTGTAACGATCCCTCAACGAGGGGTGCCGGGCGTACCAAACGCAAAGTAAAAAGGTTTTTTCCCGGCATAAGGTAGGCATACCTCAACACGAGAGAGGACACCCATGCCGACCGAATCACCCCTGACTGTGGCGGATGTGCGAGCCGAATTGACGGCTTTCTGCCGCGAATATCCCGCCATCGCCCGCAGTGGTGTACGCTTACTGGTACGTGAAACTGAACAGGAGATTTACGATGTCCTCTACCCCGAAGGGACCGCCACCTACGGACGATCCGGATGTGCCTATTTTCATCACCGATCCATCCTTTCGGTTGCCACACGAGGATTGGGAACTCTGGAGGCAAAGGACCAAGGCGAACGACGCAGCGGATATGTTCGTGAAATCCTTGGTCGAGTCGGGTTTCAAACTTTCGGAGCACGGGACCGTGAGAGTCTTGCAGGACTCCTCATTCGATCCAGAGAAGCTCCAGGAATAAAAACGCTTTGGCAGGATGCCGAAGCACGTTACCCGCTGGCTTCCCCCGAGGAACTGGTATCGGAAGTCTGGTCTTTGGCCATGGTTCTGGCAGACCGAAAAACGCATTTCAGCCCGCCAGAACTCGGCGCCAGAACGTGGCAATGGCTCCAGAGTACGCAGGCAAGCACCCTCACGGGTAGCGAACTCGAAGTGCTCACAGACTGGGTGCGGGCGGGCCTTGCCGATGGGTCCCGACTGGTTCAGAAAGGCTTGCTGACCACTACGGTCGATCAGGAGGTCGCGCGCTTCCTGCAGGACTATCCCGGTGCCGCAACGCTGCAATTTGTGGTGGTCGAAAAACAGGAGGATTTGTTTCATGGAAGATTCAGCGAAGCCGAAGCAGGAAACATCACGGGTGCGTATTTTGCAGCCCGGAGAACAGTTGGATTGGGAGCCGCCGCTTTTCGTGACGAAAGCGGCGTCCAGCGAGGACTTCGCCACGAAGTGCTCGGACATTATGGCCTTAATACGTTCCCTGCAGCAGAAAAACAGGGAATCCTCACCGGAATAGCCGAAACGCGGAACGATCCGGCATGGGCGGCCTTATGGCGTAACGTCGATGCCTATTATCCGCAACTGACGGAACTCGGTCGGGCCGAGGAACTCTATGCCCTGATGGCGGAAACCATCGAAACGGTCCCGCAAGCGGCACTGGTGGACCGGGGCCAGGCGGTTCATGCCGCGATCATGGCGGATACGGCGCACGCGCTCCAGATCGCGGATGTCTGGCATCTGGCCGCATGGACGGCCCATGGCCTGCATCTTGGGAACCGGACGCAGCAGAATTTCCCGGCTACGGATCATGCGCAGTTCCAGATCGAGCAGGAATCCCTGCAGATGCTTCCCAATGATCTCGGGGGTTATGATCTGACCCTGCCGGTCGAGGATGCGGTATCCGGCAGCGATCATCGGGCGGCGGCACAGGCGGAAGCCCTGGCGCGCGACGCCTTGCTGGCCTTGCCGGACCCCCGCATTACGCGCATCGCCGTACCGGTGCAGGTGCAAGAGTTCCGCAGCTTCTGGTATTACCAACCCTCACAGATCCTGCCCGATTGGACCCATCACGCAGGCATCGCACAAGGAGACACCAATGACCGCAACAACACCGCAAACGCCGCCGGAGCCCAGCCCACTGGGGATCGAGATTCTCGACCGGGACAGCAACCGGCCGCTGCCCCTTTGGGAGGACGATCAGGTGCAGAAAAGCTGCCCGGTGAACGTGCCGGTGGAAGCATGGCAGACCTTCCTGCGCAGGGCGCGGGAAACCTGGGAGGCGCTGGAGGACGATTATTCGGAAACGGAGGAACGGCAGGCGGAAATGAGCCGCTGGCTGGAACAAAACCAGCCGGAGCCGATCACGCTGAGCGAACGCATCCAGACGCGGGAACAGCAAATATACGACCAGATGCGGCTGTACATGGACGAGAACGCGGATTACAGCGAGAAGACGGGGGAGCGCACGCTCCCCAGGGAAGCGCTGCCGGAGTTTCGGACTTACGAGACCCACCTGACCTGGCTGCAGCGTCGCCGGGAAGAACTCTGGAAACCTTCGGAGCCGGAACTGCAGGAGCTGGATCGCAGTCTCTGGGTGGCGGAGAACCTGTGGCAGGATCGGGCGAGCCCGGAGCCGGAGATCGAGGATCGTCTGTGGGACGAAGTGATGGTTCTGGAAACGGTGATGATGGCGCGGCATCCGTTGTAAGCGTCGCAGACCATGATCTGCGGAAGTATTCCATTGAGCGGGCAGCATCAGTGCTTTGGGCGCAGGGGAGTGCAGGTCACGCGCGCAATTTCGTGCGGCAGAAGGATGGAGCGGACCAGCGCGGGCGGAACCAGAAGGCCAGAGACAATATTCAGGCCATTCGCCTCATCAAGGAATGCGCACGGGCCAACCGCTTTCCGACCGAGGAAGAACGCGAAAAAATAGCCCTGTTTTATGGATTTGGGGGGATTCCCCAAGCCTTTCCACGTCCCGATGGCAGTATCGCCAAAGGTTGGGACAGCATCGTTCGGGAATTGGAATTGGTGACCACCCCCGAGGAGTATGCGGCCATCCGGCGCAGCATCATCGATGCGCAATATACATCGGATGAAGTGGTCGAACTCCTGTGGGCCGGCGTGCTCCGGATGGGGTTGGCCGATGCCATCAGCCAGACGGACCATACGTTCAACATTCTCGAACCCTCCATGGGATCGGGCGTGTTTTTCGCGCTGATGCCTGACGAGCTGCAAGCTAACGCGGTTGTCGATCGACGCGGCATCGAAATGGACCCGATATCGGCTACGGTAGCCAAAGTCCTTTTCCCCGAGGACAAGATTACCCAGTCCCCCTTCCAGCGGGTTCACCTGCGCCGTCCGGTGGATCTGGTCATCGGGAATCCGCCCTTTGGCGGCCAGAAACTGCTGGACATGCGGCGTCCGGATTTGACGCGGGTGGCACCGAACACGCATGGATTTTTTTTCGCCAAGAGTCTCGATGCGCTCAACCCCGGTGGCATGGCCGTCATGGTGGTCTCCTATTATCTGCTCGATGCGGATCGCCCGGAGAATCGGGCGTTTCGCCAGTGGATGCATCGTCATGCGGAATTGTTGCATGCCGTGCGCCTACCGTTTACCGCCTTGGCGAAAACGGCCTTTACGCATGTGGTCGCCGATCTGATCGTCTTGCGCAAGCGGCCCGAGGTATTGCCGGTCGACACGCCGGACCCGGTTTGGATCGACGGGCAGGTACCGCTCAGGGCCACCTACGAAGGCCAGACAATCCATGCCAACGGCTGGTTCGCCGCGCACGAGGACCTCATTCTGGGGACCCCCAGCTTGACGGGGGCCATGTACGGATTGGTGGGCCGATTCACGGTGGAGCCCTTTGCGAATTCGTCACTGGAGGTCTTGCTCAACGAGCGTTTCGTGCAGCGCCTGCCCCAGGACGGCTGGGGTCAATGGCAGCCGCAGGAGGTGGTCCTGGAAGCCGCACCCTTGCCCGAGGTGGACCGGGAATCGGTGGGGCGGGTGCAGCCCTACGGCTATTTCGTGGTACCCGAGTCTGCCAACGCGGTGCTCGTTGAACAGTATGGCGTCACCCTCAGTGGCCTGCAGATCGGAAGACGCTTGCCGGATGATGAGGATGGCCGCTTCGTTTACGATCTGCTCAACGAGGCCAATGGCAAACACTTTCTGCGTTTGGCCGGCATGATTGCGCTGCGGGATATGGCGCAGGAATTGCTGGAAGGTCAGATGTCGGATGGGCGCTCGGATGCCGAGCTGGCCCGGCTCAGGGCACGTCTGAATCAGCATTATGATGATTTTCGCAAGCGCTTCGGATGCCTGAACGCACCGGCCAATGCCCGCCTCCTGCGTGGCGATCCCGGGTCGGCGGTGGTGATGGGGCTGGAACGGGATTATGACAAAGGGGTGTCCCGCGATCTGGCCCAGAAAACCGGGGAAGCGCCGCGCAAGCCCTCTGCAGAAAAATCCGATTTGTTCAAAAAGCGCACCCAGTTCCCCATTCGTCCCGTGGAACAGGCCGACAATGCGAAGGATGCGCTGTTTGTCAGCCTCGCGGAGACCGGCTCGATTCAGTGGCCTCGCATTCTGCGGCTGACGGGCAAGGACTGGGAAAGCATCGCCGCCGATCTGGATCTGGAAACGCCCCATGCGCTCGCTTTCGAGACGGAGGAAGGGGCCTGGGAAGAACGCTCCGCGTTTCTGTCTGGCGATATCCTCAGCAAGATCGAAGCTATTGAAAAGGCACTGCGCGACCAGAGCGTTCCGGAAGGACGCCAGCGCTCGTTGCGGGCGAGTGTGGACGCCCTGCGCGGCATCAAACCCAAGGCGATCCCGGCAGAGATGGTGACCGTTCACCCCGGCGCTCCCTATCTGGATGTGGAGAGCGTGTTGGCCTTCCTCCATAGTGTCGGCATCGAAAACAACGAGAGTGTGCAGTATCTGGAGTACACCGGGCAATGGCTGATCCGTGGTGTGTCTTCCGGTGCCGCAGCGCAAGCCTTTGAGACCAGTGTGCGCCCGCTGAACAAGCTGGTCGAGGATTTGTTCAATCATCGCTCGCCGATTATTTACATTTATCACGAGGATGGCACCAAAAGTGTGGATCAGGAAGGAACCGCTCTGGCCATAGAGAAGGTCAAGGCCCTGCGGGAACACTGGAATAGCTGGATACTGAGCGATCCGGAGCGCCTTCAGAGGATTGCCGATCTCTACAACGAGCGTTTCAACCGGCGGATCGAGCGTGAGTTTGATGGCCGGCATCTCACCCTGCCGGGTTCGTCGGCCACCATCAGTCTGCGGCCACATCAGAAAAACGCGGTGTGGCGGGCCTGCCAGAACAAGTCGGTGTTGTTTGACCACAAGGTGGGGGCGGGCAAGACCTTTGCCGCCATTGCGGCGGTGATGGAAAAGCGGCGCATGGGGCAGGCCCGCAAGCCCATCGTGACGGTACCCAACCATCTGGTGGGGCAGTGGGCGAGCGCCTGGATGACGCTGTACCCATCGGCGCGCATTCTGGTGGCCGATGAGCAGGACATGGATAGCCAGCACCGGCAGATATTTTTGGCTCAGGCGGCGTACAACGACTGGGATGCCGTGATTCTGTCCCATTCCGCATTCAAGATGATCCCCGTTGATCCCGAATTTTACGAAGGGTATCTGGAGCGGGAAATGGGGCAGATCGACGCTCTTCTGGCGGCCATGCCCGACATCGACAAGATGACGCTCAAGCAGATGGAAAAAATGCGCCAGTCCCTGCGGATGCGCATCGAGAGGATGCACGCCAAGGTCAATGGCAAACGGGATCAGGGCATGCTGACCTTCGGCGAGATCGGCTTCGACTATGTGGTCAACGACGAATCCCATACCCACAAGAACGTTCCGTACATGACCATGCTCAAGGGGGTGTCCGGACTGGGGAACCCCGAAGGTTCGGAGCGGGCGGAGGATATGCTGATCAAGGTCACCCAGGCGCGGGAATCGGGCGCGGGTGTCCTGTTTCTGACCGGCACACCGATCTCCAACACCATTGCCGAAATGTATCTGTTGATGCGCTATCTGGCACCGGAGATTCTGGATCAGCAAAGGCTCTACTCGTTTGATGGCTGGGTCTCCACCTTCGCCACGGTCAATGAGGAATTCGCCTTCACGCTGACCGGGCAATTCAAGAGCAAGAAGATCCTCTCCGAGTTCAATGACATTCCGACCCTGGTTGCGCAGTACAAGAGTTTTGCGGACATCATCGGCCAGCAGGACATCGACCGTCTGCTCAAGGCGGAGGGCCAGAAAGCCATACCCTTGCCGAAGATCCGGGGGGGCAAACCCCAGATCGTGACCTGCGAGATGAGTCCCGTGCAGCGGGCCATCGTGGGGGAGGAGGTCGGCGTCAATGAACTGGGCGAACCAGAATATGCGGAAGGCTCGATTTTGTATCGCCTGGACCATCTGCCCAGCAGGCCGGGTCCCGGCAAGGACAACATGCTGGTCATCATCAATGACCTGAAAAAGGTCTCCCTCGATGCCCGCGCCTTCGATCCGGATGCGCCGGCATCGGAAACGGGCAAGATTGCGACCAGCGTGGAACAGATACGCGAGGTCTACGAGCGTTGGAACGCGGACCGGGGCGCCCAATTGGTGTTTCTCGATTTCTCCACCCCGAAAGGCAAAAAGGGCACGGTCTCTGCGGAAACGCGGGAGATCCTCGACCTGGTGGCCAAGGTCGAAGCCGGAGAAGAGGAAGAAGCCAGCGATGCCCAGCGTGCGGCGGCGGAACTGGCGGAAGAAAAACTGGCTCAATACGATCCCACGGAAGTGCAGGAAGCCCAGCGGGCGGCGCGCGGTCAGCAGGTGTGGAGCGCTTATGAGGATATCCGGGATCGTCTCATCGCATCGGGCATACCGGAATCCGAGATTGCCTTCATTCACGATGCCAACACCGATCTGCGCAAGGAAGAACTGTTCAGTCGGGTGCGTGCGGGAGCGGTGCGCGTTTTGCTGGGCTCAACGGGTAAAATGGGACCGGGCATGAACGTGCAGGATCGTCTGGTGGCGATTCATCATATTGATGTGCCCTATCGGCCTTCGGATGTCGAGCAACGCAACGGACGCATGCTTCGTCAGGGGAACAAGCTGCTGGAGAAGTACGGCCATCTCGACGTCGATATTTTCTACTACGTCACCGAGAATAGCTCCGATGCCGGACTTTGGCAGATTCTTGAAACCAAGGACCAGTTCATCAACTCGATCCGCTTTGCGAGCGGGAGCCGTACCGTTGCCGATCCCGATGCGCAGGCGTTGGACCCGGCAGCGGTCAAAGCCATGGCGTCCGGTCATGAACTACTGATGGTGGAAGTCCCCCTAAGGGCGCGGTTACGCAATCTGGAGCGCCTGGAAAAAGCCTACAAGAATGAGAGATGGATACGCGATAGCAATCTCGAGCGTACCGAAAAGAACATTGCGGAATATGAAGAACAGTTTCCGCGGTGGACACAGGATGCCGAAGCGGCGCGCACGCTGGAGGCGCAGTGGACCGCGCAACGAGAAGCGCTATCGGGCAAGGAGAAGATGCAGTACCAGTTTCGTGGTGCTGCCAGAGAACCTGTGGAAATCAACGAGATCGCGCGGGTCTCCGTGGAATCGCTGTTTGGTTATCAAGCCGGTGGCAGCGTAGACCTGGGCAATTTCGAAGGTTTCGACGTTGCCATCCGGCGGGACCGGAACGACCGGGAAAAGGTTTCTATCGACGTCTTTGGTCCCTCGAAAGCGGCCTATGAGGGTCAGACATTCATTCCCCTGCAAAACACCGATTACACCCAGCGCTTTCGCAACATCATTCGCGGCATCGCCAATTTTCTGGATGCCCGGAGCCAAAAACATGCTGAGGATCTCCAGAACGTGCGGGCCATGAAGGCAGAGAGCGGCAACGAATTCCCGCGTTATGAAGAAATGGCCGTCGTGAGAGAGCAGCATCAGATCGCCGAAACCTTGATGCGGCTACGGGTACGCAAGTGGGACAGCATTGCCCACACGCTGGAAACGCTGTCCACCACGCCAGAGGCGGTCGTCAAGGCGACGGACGTCACGGGTCTCGAAAGAACCGAGAACGGCCAGATAGCGGATATGGCGGCGTTTAAGGCGCTCCAGAAACAGGCGCACGAGAAGCTGCGCGCCGAGGCCCGTGAAAAGGCCCAGGAATACATCGACCGCGCCCGGATTGCCTTCGCGCGTCCGCCCCTTTTGCCGCACAACGTGGAGATACTGCTCAAGCTGGGGGTGACGGAGCAGGAGATTGATGCACTCAAAGCCGAACATGGCTATCAGGAAACCGTAGAGATCGAGGCGGTCGAGGACGTGGAGATCGACATGCCCGAAGCGCCTCAAAACCGTATCGTGGATGCAGGGGACGATCCGGAAGTGGACCTTGTGGCAGCATCCCTACAGGAAGGCCCGGAAACGGCCCTGGAGGCGACGCCACCAATGGGTGCGGCAGTACCCGGCCCTGCGACGGCGGTCATGGCCCAGAAGGCGCCGGAGACCGCCTCTGAGTGGGAAGGGGCGCTGGCGGCAGATCCGGTGTTTACGTCCATGCCGGTGCGGCCCGCACGGGCAGAGCAGCCTTTGCCGATAGGGATGACCATGGACCTGTTCGGGAATCTGCCGGATAACCTGCAGCCCAGTGCAGCCGTGGACATGGCGCCCCGGACTGCTGGAACCATGGACAGCACCCAGTCCAGCGGCCCTCTGGCGCAGGACGCAGTGCCTGTGAGGCGCCTGCAATCCGTGCCGAAAAGCCTGCTGCCGTTCCTGGGCGGCCCCCAGAAAGGGGCCACGGAAACCGGATTACGGGGGCCGGACGGGGATTTCTTCGATGCCAAAATGCGCAGCCTGCAAACGCTGATCGAAACCATGCCCCGATCCTATGAAACAGAGGGGCAGGGCGATCAGGCCATCGTTCATCTGCATTATTTTGGTGCGTCCAGCGACTGGTACCTCACCGAACTCGACAGCGACCCGGACCATGTCGGGCAGAGACAAGCCTTCGGGGTGGCCGATCTCGGTATGGGGTATCCCGAAATGGGCTATATCGACTTGCAGGAAGCCCTTCGTCTGGGAGCGGAACTCGATTACCACTTCGAGCCGGTCAGTCTGCGGGCTTTGAAGCAAAAGCTCGGAATGCGCGTGCGGGATGCGGATCCCGCCCCCATCACTGCACCCGAAACCGCGCCGGAAGCCATCATGACCGAGGCATCGGCACCGGTGATGGTCGTGCCGGAATCCGTGGCGGCCATCGTCTCCACGGATCAGCGCGCCATGTGGGAATCCCTCTGGATGGAAGGGGACAATTCCGACCGGGAAGTCCTGCAGATGCATCTGCGTCGTCTGGAGCAATGGCTGCGTGCGCCGTTGCCGGTGACCGAAGCGGAGAAACAACGCCTCGACGGCCGGGCGGGGCTGGTGTTGCGTTCGGAAACTCAATCGCTGCATTGGTTCATAACGGGCCTGAATGCGGATCGAAGCACCGCGTATGGCTTGCGGATTCAGGGCGATGACCAGGCCACGGCAGGCCGTGTGGATCCGCGCGTAGCGTTGCAGGAAGCCCCGATACTGGTCATTGGGCATGAGCCCGGACCCCTGCGCGCCGATCTTCGGGATGCGGTTATTCTGATCGAGAGCGTGGAGTACAAAGATGACTCGCGGGCCATTTTCTGGCGCGGTGGACAGGATGGCACGCTGCCCAGGGTACAGCGTATCGAGGACATCCTCGATTATGAACGGAACACGCTGGAAAATGCGGATGTGCGCGTCAATACCAAGGCGATGGAGTATTTGCGGTTGCCGCCTGTACGCACCCTCCAATGGGTGACGACCACGGAAGATGCTGCGCGGGAATACGGTGATCCGCAAATGGTCGTATTCACTGATCCGGTGGTTCTGGCGCGGGACGATCATGGTGGCGTCCTGGTGGCCGAGCACGGTATGCTGGAAGTTGCTGCGAAATCGGCATTGCAATCCCCCCCAAAGCGTTTGGCAAAGAAAGCCGGACTGTCTGAGTTGGCCCAGGAAGGCCCGACCTACCAGAGCGCCATAGAAGCCGTTGAAAGCGCCGGGGGATGGGATGCGGTGGCCGACAGTCCCGCGCTCCAGAAATCCTTGCAGGACCAACTCGATCACCTGATCCAGACGCGGGCGGAACAGGTATCCCAGGTTTTGCAGGAAGACGGCTGGAAGTGGTCGGGAGCGGCCTTTTCCAGAGACGATGAAGGATTCAAGATTTTCCCGAATGGCCGTTCTTCGGGTGGGAACATGGTGCATTGGGGATACCGGATCACCCGGCGCGATGGGGATACGCCAGTCGCCATCGACGTGGATGATGAGATGACGCTCACCGCGCAAGACCTGGTGGGGTCCATGCTGGATCAGATGCAGTCTCCCGTGGCTCATACCTCTGCGATCCCGACAGAAGCGAATCCATCCACACCAGACGGGGAAATCTCGCCAGAAATCCAGAATCATCTGAATATTTTGCGTCCATTCGTCCCGGAAAGTCAGTTCCACGCCATTCTGGGCGTACTTTCCGGTGAATCCGGTTTGGAGGCAGCACAATCCGAAGCCTCGCACATCGCGCGACTGGCGCAATGGATTGACCACCAGGGCATCACCTATCCCGACGGACGCAGCGGCAATGGTGGTCATCCTTTGCCCGACGATGCGGCAGTACAGGGGACATCGGCAACCTGTGTGCTGGCCTATCAGAACGTAAGCGGCACCCGCAAAACCTATCTGACCGGCATGGATGACCTGGGCAATCTCTACGGCATTCGTGCCCGTATCAATGTCATTGCCGGCCCCGTAAATCTGGCAAGCCTCCTGAAACAGGGAGACACCCTCAATCTCACCATGCAGCCCCTCCCGGTAGCAGAGCTGCTCAAAAAAAATGGGTACGATCCCGAAGCTGTGACGCATGAACCGGCGGTGACGGTTATTCATGAACCCTATCGGAACGCCATCGCGCGCACCATTTCCGGCGACCGTGTGCAATTTGTTTTGAATCTGGCCGTGCCCGCCATGCAGGAAGACTGGACCGGCAGTGTACGCAAAATCCAGACGGTGGAACGTGCCCTGCAAAACGCCATCCCCGACGAAAACTTGCGGATGATGACGCTGGAAAATCTGAAAACGGCAGCGTCCGCCGTGGAAGCCAACCGTCATGCGGAAGCGGTACATGCAGACTTGGCTGATCCAGAGGAAGCGCCCGCGCCAGAAGCGCCGGCAATTGCGGCCACGCCCTTGCAACAGGCCATGCTGCTCAAGATCGCCCGGAGCGAGTACACCCCAGTCGATGGCGAGGTACCTCAGAATGCCGGTGAAACCGAAACCTGGGCGGATATGGTTATCGAAACCGCCGATGACAAAGGGGTATTTACCTCACTCAAAAACGCTGAACTGGTCTGGCATTCCGGCGAAAAGAAAGATGCGGGTGTGGGCCTGACGGAAAAAGGCTTTGCCCTGTATCAGGCCATCGAAGCAGCACGGTCGCAAGCCGTCGAAACGCCAAAGGCAGAGGAAACGCCAAAGGTGGCTGAACCCTCTGAACCTGATGCAGACCTGCCGTCTGCAAGACTGCCGTCGGCAAGACTGCCGTCCACAGGGCTGCCGTCCGCAGGACTGCCGGCTGCAAGACCATTCGGTCTTGGTGATCCCATTGCCCGTGCGATGTTGGAGCGGATCGAGGCGTCTCCGTACACCCTGTCTTATCTCTTGGGCGATGATCGCGCGCGGGATGTGGATGATCCACCCTACGCAGAGGATGCCGAGTGGCTTGCTGCCAGGGTCCAGTTTGCGGATGAAATCGACGCCGTGCTCAATGGCCGCATCCGGCAGAATGTGGATGCCCTGGGTGAACATGGATGGACGCAGCCGGTACTGCACGGCGATCTGACCCGTGGCGGCGCGGTGATCCATCTGGACACCGTGCAAGACGCCGGCGACAACATGCAGGAGTTAATCTACCGCGTGTCTCTCACGGCGGATACGGAGGGAAACGAAACACGCACCGTGCGGGACTACCTGCGCATATCGAGCGCGCAATTTGCGAATGAACTGCACGGCATTGCAGAGCAGATCAAGAAAAATCCAGAACAGCATATATCGGCGGCTTCGATGGCGGACGAAAATATGCCGCAAACATCACCAGAGCAAGAATACCTGAATCGTGAGCAATCCTTATTTCATGATCTGGTACGAGCGGCCCAAAACTTTGCAACCCATGTTGATGCTGTCCTGACCCATGCAACCCATGCAACGACAGTAGCATCCATGGCCCAAAGTCTGCCCGCAACGGAGTCAGGCTGGTCTGCTGAAAATAACCTGCTGTGGAACCAGCATGAAGATGCCGGATTGCCGGATATGTGGTCGGAAAAAACCGCAGAACAGCTTACCACCAAGGAAGTGATGGCTGATGTGCGTGAACGGTTCCGCCAATCAGAATTTGGTCGGGAGTTTACGGACATTATCCAGTCAACCAGAAACGTATTGCGCATGGCGGAATATCTCATAACGCCAAACATCCAAACCCGCGACAGACTGGATCGGCAAGCCGGAGACGCAGGTCTGGTGAATGACATCCTACGCCACAGCGCCGCTCATGACGTAACGCCGGAAAATCTGAGGATACGGCTACAAACCTTGATGCCGGATGCGCGATTCTGGTCACTGGTGCAGATGGAAGCGTCCCTCCAGAGAACACTGGATGGTTATGTGGTCGCCCACATCCGTGAACACGCGCCGATGGTGGCGCAACAGGCGAAAGCCAATGCGCTGGAGCATTTCCTGCTGGGCAACGTGTTGAGCGCCACCAGCAACGCCATTCTGGATGCCATCGAGGATGAAACACTGCCCCAGGCGGTACGCAATGCGGCCAAGGCCGTATTGCAGGGTCGGGAAGGCATGACGGATTACCGGGCGCGGATCGGTCGCATGGTTTTTGATGCGGAACGCGCCCAGCCTGCCGCCAGGGGGGAAGTGGAGACTCCACCCGCCGGCTTGCAGGGGGCTCCGATGGAAAACGGCGGAGATCGTGCGCAATCGGTGCGCATCACCCTGGACCACGGTGCCGAGCCGGGCTGGGCGGACATGCCCGCGTTGGATCTGCGGGGATTGCATGAAGACTATCGCCTACACTCGGAATCGTTGGGGATGCAGACTCAGGTGTCGGTCCTGCGTCAGACCGCACACGGTCCCGTTCCGGTCTTGCAGATCCGGCTGGATGATTCGCGGCACCTGACGTATCACGGGGATTTTACGGTCGAAGGCGACAAACGCCTGTTGCTGGCCGTACTCACCTTGTTCAGTACCGATCCGGATGCCGCGTTGCAGGCGGCGGGAGTGGATGTGCGCGGCGTGCATCTGCCCAATGCCGAAACCATGGCGGCTTATCTGGACGCTTGGTACGCGGCGCGCCAGCAGGCGGGTCAGGTGGAGCCGTCCCTGGCACGATACCATCGCGCCCAAAAATCCACGGTTGCCCAAATGCTCGACCAGTTGCCCACGATATACGGCACTGCGCGGGTACAAACGCGCATCCTGATAGAGAACTTCCATATCATCGAAGGGGAAAGCCCCACCGTCCTGTCAGATCGTTTGCAACGGGAAATCCAGGCCATCGAAAGGCCGATCCAGGGAGCGAAACAGGCCATTGTCGCGGCGGGGTTACCGGAAAGTGCAGCGGAGTTCAAGGCTGTCCTGAATGGACCGGTGCCGGATGCCTACCGACATGCCATGGATGCACTGGCAGACCAGAAAGAAGTGGCGCTGAGGGTGCTGCGGCGTGATCCCGCCCTCGATGCCGGTCTCCTGGCGATGTTTGGGTGGCTGGACTCCGGTCAGTTCAAGCAAGTGCTCGATGCGGGGAGCTGGGCCGCCATGCAGACGGAGGCGTTCAAGGAAACCCATGCGGACCTGCTGGACAGCATCATTGACCTGCGTGCCTCCCAGATGGCCAACAAGCTGGGAGCGGCGGGCTGGAAATGGGACCGCGCGTCCTTCACCCATCCCGAGCGACCCGGTGCAAAGATCTTCCCCAATGGCTTCAGTAACGGCCAGGGGAACCTCGTGTCCTGGGGGTATGTGTACACGGACGCCACGGTACCGGGTGGGCGGCTGGAAATCGTCGATGATTTTCGATCTGATGCAACGGACTTCGTGAAGGCGTTGGTGGATCGTCACGATATCCCTGCGATTCCGGTTAAAGCAGATTCCTTATCCGAAGGTATCAGTAGGGAAGAAGTTCACCAGCAAGGGGCAGCGGTCCCAGAGGGTATGTCGATGCAGGAAGAGGCTGAAGATTTCCAGGAACTCGACGAAGACAGTCTGTCGGAAGACATTTCTGAAGAGGAGGACGCCGAAAGCGTGGCGACTGCCGAGGATGCCCGTTCAAAGGTACCCGTACCGGCCATGGAGCGGCCCCGTCTGCTGATGCCGGATCTGTTCTCGGCACTCGAAAACATCCATCTGCCGCGAAGCTTTGCAAACCTGAGCGGCGTCTTTCCGGCGACGGCGATCTTCCAGTGGGGACGCGACCGGACCACGGCCAAGGTCGATATCACCCGTACCCAGATGGACGAGTTTGTGTTTGGCCTGAACCTCAGCTACCCGTTGGGCGGGATGAGTTATGGCGCAAGCGATCAGGGAACGGCGCATGCGACGCTGGGAGACGCTTTGCACGCGGGCCGCGAGGCGTTGGTCGATCATGCGATGAAAACGTTGGATTCGTATCGGTACGAGCCGGCCACAGCGCGAGAATTACAGTATTTGGTGGGAAGCATCGCCCAGCATCCCGAAGGGGAACGCCGGATACTGACCGATCCCGAGGAAGAAATACAGGTGAATGGCCGTGACGCGGTGCTGGCCTTGCTGAACCTCCAGAAGGCGGAGCCGGATACGGCCATTCGCATGACTTGGGGGGCGTGGCGGGAAAAACCCCGCTATACGCTGGACCTGCTGCAGCGTGAAGCGGGGGCGTTGCCGCAGGCGGTCCTGCGCACCGCCGAAGGGCAGATCATCGCCGATACGCGGGTCGATCCGCTGGATCTCGATGCCTGGCAAGCCTTTCTGCAAGAGGCGACGGAACATCTCGCCGACGATCACAAAAGAATGCTGCGCAATCACCCCGTGGGGATGAACAGCAAACCGGTCCTGCACATCCAAAAGCCATTGCGCGCGCCGCTGCCGGAAACCCCGTCCTTACCTCGCTGGCCGGAGGAAAATGCGGGGGACCTGCCCGTGGAGACGGGACCGTTCCCGCTCGGCAATATGGACCGCTACGCGGTGCGCCGCTGGACCGATGCCGGGGGCGGCAGCATTGAATTCGCCATCGGCCATGGTCCGAACGGGTATGTCAGCGCTCTGGGTATGCAACTCGGTGATACCGCTATGGCGACCCGACCCAACGTCCGAAGCGGAGGCCGGGAACACGAGACGCCGATTCGGGAGACCTTTGCGCAAGCCTATGCCGACCTGCTTCGGCAGTGGAAAAAGACCTATGCACAGGACCAGTCCATCGGTTTGATGCGGGGGCATGATGCCTTGTATCAGGCGGTTCAGGATGAACTGGACGGAAAACTCTCAAGCATCGTCTCCGAGCGCACCGGCGTGGATCTGGCCCTGCTCGCGCACCGCGATCTGGAGGCGGTGGATTCCCTGAATGTGCATCCCGGTGTGCAGGTCGAAACCCGGACGTCTGATCCTGTGGTGTCCGAGATCAATGCGTGGGTGCTGGAAGGGGTGCGCACCGATGGTGAGGCGCTCTATCTCGGCACGTTCGGGACCTGGGAGCGCACGGCTCAGGCCATCCGCAGCGCCATGACCCGTCTATCCCCGGCGCTCACGGAGGATCTCGATAGCCGGATAACGATGGCGCGCATCATTCCGACCCGCGCGGGCGTATTGGCGGTGCCCAACGATCCCGAACAACCGGCCTACCTCGCGGGTGTGGGAGCCATTTCGCGGGAAACGGGCGAACCGCTGCGGAAGGTCACTCCAGCCGACAGCGCCGACGTAGAGCCGGTGCTACCGGAAATCGTGATAGAGCATCCAGGGGGTGCGGAAGTCCTGGTGGCCGATGCGCCCGATGCCCTGGCGTCCGAGATGGGGCAGACGGCGGTCACGGGCGTCTTTCAGGGCTTTAATGCCGATTTTTCCATGATTCGCATTGGTAATGCGTGGTGGCAGCATCCGCTGGTCGATGATTGGCTGGCGTCGCGCATGATGTCGGAGAGCGGCTGGGAGTCTGCTGCGGACACCATTCAACGGGTCTCTCAGCAGTTGGGTCAGGAAATCCGGATCACAGCGGGCGTCAGCGATGCCGAGCCGCTCTATGGTCAGCCCTTTGTGCAGGTGGACCTGGGCCAAGCGCGCGCCCGCCATTACGAAAGCCGCCTGCGTGCGCTTCAGGCAGCGCGACGCACTTTATGGCGCGATGCGGGAGGCTTCCGGCAGCCGGGGATGAGGGTTTCTGCCGTGATGCGGGAGAGTCCGTTATTGCAGGTGCGTATTCCCTATCCATCCCCCGCCCAAGGCGCATTGCATCTGGAAATACAGTACTCCGGGCAAGACTCCATCGCGCGGAAATGGGACGTGTCGTGGCGGGATGCCCGCGGCAGGCGGGTGATGGATGTGTTTGTGGAAAACCATGCCAGCGTGACGCCCGAAGCATGGTGGGCGGACAACCGGGCGCGGTTGGCGGAATGGGCGCAGCAGGCCGAGGCGATCCTCACGGCGGTATCCCGGCTGGAGACTACCTATCGGGAAAGCGCCGAGGGCCTCGAGCGTGGGTTGCGGGCCGTGCCGTTGGCCACGGTGGAAGATCAGGCAAGCCTTGCCGAGTACCGGAAGTCCGTGCGGGCGGTCTATGACGCCTTCGATCAGCCGATCCGTGCGCAGCGTCGACAACTGGAGAAACTGGGCTGTCCGGCATACAGCGACCGGATGCGGGATCTCGATGCCGGCGATGCGGTGCGTGCCTGGCGCATGGCCGAAAACATCCAGTCCACGATCCTCAAGGAAGCCGAGCAACAGGCCCGTTATGCGACGCAGCAGCGCGGAATCCGGATGCTGGAATTGTTGCCCGAGAACGGCGCGCCGGAAGATATGGCGGCGGCGGTGTTCCTGAAGCACGGGATCGAATTTCGGCAGATTCCGCCGATGGTGACGGCGGTCCAGAACCGGGATGTCGAACGGGTACAGTCCCTCATTGGGCACAACAGCCAGAATCCGGCGAGTCAGGAAGTGTTCGAGCGGATGACCGGCCTGCGGCTGGGTGAAACCCAGAAGGTACGGATGGCGCAAATCGACGAATGGGCCGGGATCACGCCGGAGGATCGGGCTCAGATCGAGGCTCAGCAGCAGGCGGCGCAGGAACGCGAAAAGCATCGTGCGGATGCGCAGCAGGCGTGGGAAGCCCTGGCGCATGTGGAAGCCCGTGATGCGGAAGATCGCAGTGTGCGCAGCGGCCAGGACATTTTGCTGCAACAGGTGGAAAAAGGTTATACGGTAGCCGTTCTGCGGAACGATCCGGACAGTCTGGGCCGCGCCCGGTACCATCCGGTACTGGCCCGCCCGGGAGAAACGGACGGGCGGGTGCTGCGCAACGGCAGTGAATTCAAAAAACTGATGACGGCCTTGGTCAAGGGGAATTTCGATCCGGAGCATCGTTTTGTGGAGAGCCTGGAAGCCATCGGTCTCCTGAATGGAGCCGACGCGCAGGCGGTGGCCCCGGAAGCAGCGGCCGCAGCCTCCGAGCATCCCGAGTCAGCCCCGGCCCCGCTGGCGCATGCCGGAAACATGGTGGACCGTTTGAAGGACATCGGGTTCACCGACAGGATGATCTATGGGGGCGACGGCGAACGTTGGTCTGTTCGCTGCGTCATCCCCCAGGCCGTCTATGGCCATGAGGGAGAAATCCGGATTGCGGGCACCCGTGATCAGATAGGCCGGATAGAGCTGGGCGACATCCCGGCTTCCAGCCCGGAAGTGATCTACCCGCTGTTGAAGCAACTGGAATCGGTGGGCCTCGTCCGGTATGTGGATCGCGCCCAGATCGTGACCAGCCGTGCGGATGATGGCTTTGTGGCCTCGTCCAGCAGCCGGATACTCAATGCCGAGGACCTGGAGCGGATACGCGCCCTGCAGGGGCACAAGGCGCTGGAGGTGTTGATGACGGTCTCCCTCGATGCGGAAGGCGCGCCATCGCCCGCCGCAGCACAGGCGGCGCGGTCCCTGATCGACGATTGGAAACGGCAATATGGCATTCCGATCGCCGTTACCGTGCTCGCGGATATGGAAGGCGATGATGCGGACGATATCGAACTGGACCGGGATGGGGTGAAACGGCAGTTGCAGGTGTTGGGGATGGATGCGCTGACGTTGGCCCTCCAGAATGGTGAGCTGCGCCGCTTCCCGGTAGCGGATGCACAGAAGGAATCCGATCTGGTGATGGTGGTCGGTACGCCCCTGCGTCACATGGCGGTAGCGGCGGTGGTGGATCGCCGGTTCACGGGAGAGCGGAAAGACCTGAACAAAGCCACCTATGTCGTGGACGGCTCCGGTCAGATCGAGCTGCACCGTGACGCCCTGCTGGAAATTGCGCGGCGACGCGCCCAGTACAAGGCGATGGACAATGCCCGGCTGGATCGGCGGGTGGAGGTGTTGCCCGAAGTCGCTGATCCGGCAGCGCTCCCACCCACGGTGATCCCGCCCGAACCTGTGGCCGTGCCGGGCCAGGCGGCAATGCGGACGGCACAGGAAGCGACCAGCCCGGAGCCGATGCCTTTCACGGACTTGTCCATGGAGGATGCGACGCCCGCCGCGATCCCCGACGCCGCGACACCCGAGACGGTGGCGAGGACGGCGCAGCCGGAAGTCGTGCAAATAGAAGCCGAATCCACGGTCTCCGAGGCTTTGCCGGATCCGGAGCCTTTGGACGCGCAGCCCGAACCCATGACGGAAGGGCGCGAGGCCGAGGAATATCCGTCAGCCCCTATCGCCGTACTTCCCGACCGGGAAGAGGATGCGGCATACGCAGTCCGGCAGCAAACGCTGATGGATGGTTTGCAGACATTGGACTGGCCACGGATCTTCGGATCGATGCGGGAACTCGAAAAAAACTCGGGTGAAGTATGGGATGCCGCGCAATGCTGCACGGTACTGCGGGCGCACTTAAAGGAGATTCAGCCGGAAATATGGGCAGAGGCCGTACATTTTCACTTCGATACGACTCAGAATCCGGTCAAAAGTCCGACCATTACCGAACGGGGCGAGCATGACATGCTGGCCTTCATGGATCGCGCCATCGTGGATGTGTGGGCCGGCCTGCACAAGCCCGAAAAGCCGTTCTTCTTTGATTTCGAGGACGCGCGGCAACTGGACCAAATCAGCAAGCTCTACGGAGACACGGATCGCTGGATCGTCGTGGATATGCAGGTGGAAAACCTGCGTGGTATCGCGTTGCCCGAGGCCACGGTGGCGGTGACGGAGCGGGAAATCCTGATGGCTCTGGATCGGATGCAGAATGCGCCGCAATGGCCTCAGATCAGCAGTGAAGACGCCGAGCGCTGGCTCAAACGCGCGGTCGAGGTGGCCGATTACGAGCATCGGGCACTGCAACAGATGCTTCATCAGGGGTGGATACCCGTGCCGAAAGACCATGCGGAGGCGACCCTGCAACGTGAGCGCCTGCTGTTTCTGGTGACACACGCGCTGTATCCGTCCGGATCGCAAATGGGGGACCTGCTCTCGAATTACGGTAAAACCGCCATGCTGCAGCGGATGCTGCTGAAAGAACCGCCGTTATCTCCGTCTGCGGATATGCTGCGGGGAACCCTGCATGAAGCCGCCATTTTGAATGAAGTGGATCGTCGTCATCCCGGATGGACGCGGATCACCACCGATTACAGCGTGGAGCTGGACCGTTTGCTGCCCGAGGTCATGGTGCATTGGGACGCGCTCTATCAGGATACGGACGGCGCCTATCATCTCGTGGACGCGAAAAGCCCGCGCAGCCTGCCCGATGCAGTGGAGGATGACTATGTCGCGCAATTGAATCTGTATGGCGAAGGTTTGCGCCGGATATTGGCGCAGCAGGGCACGGATGCGCCGAAGATCCATTTGCATCTGGCCTACGGCGTATTGGCGGATAGCCGGGTCAAAATGGTGGAAATCCCCCATGATCCCGAGATGGCCAGAAACCTCATCGCGGCCGCGACAGAAGTCTGTCATCAGGCCACGACCGGGCAGATATCGGAACGCAGCACTGCCGTGATGCCGCTCGAACAGCAGGCGGAGTTGGAATCCTATCTGGAGCGCTATGAGCGGCACAAGATCGAGGCGGATGTGATCGCACTGCAACTGGCGGAACTGCAGGAGCGGTTGGTGCATCTACAGGATGGCTATGCGCCGGTCACCCTGAAGAGCCAGGAAGAGGAACCGCTGGTCGCCATGCGCTTCACGGCTCCGCTATTGCACAAAGGAGATGCGGAAGCCCTGTCGGTGGTGGCGGCGGCGGTAGGCGTGGACCTCTCGACCTACGTGCAGCCGGTCTATGATACCGTCGCGCTGGTGGATGCGGTGCGGAGCGCGGGCCTCGATCCGCGGAACTTCCAGATGGGCGACCAGGTGGATGGGCAGACGCTGAAAACGGCCATCAGGGCCGCCGGTGGCGTACCGGAAAGCCAGTGGACTTGGAAAGTGGAACTCAAGCAAACGAACGCGGCCCGCGCCCATCGGGAATTACTGAAGCAGCAGATGCAGGACGAACGTATGGATGCGGTGGTCACGTCGCGTCCGGTGCGGATGGATGCGCCCGTCCTTCCGTCCGAACCCGTGGATACAGACGCCCCGGCCTTGGCAGAAACCACCGCCGTCGCGCCGTCATCCCCTTTCGGGGCAGATCCGCAGCGTTTGGCGGAGACCACGCCGGCGACGCCCCGCCAGCAACCCCATCGGAACAAACCCTGAGCACAGGCAAGGAGCTTTTTATGCGATACAATACGTTGGTGTGCAACATCGTGGAAATTGAGCGGCAGGATAATGGGGATTACGCATTGTCCGGCATCGTGCTGCAATCGGTGGGTGAGGATTTTCGGGCTGACGAGATGCTGTCCGTAGCCGTGAAAGGCAATAAGGCGGAATATCTCGGCGACCTGTCGGCGGGAATCTTCCTGTTGGAAAAGGTGGACCCGAACACGGGATACTGCCAGTTCCCGACGCGCATTCCCGAAGGCAAGACCGCCATACCGGCGTTGATCGGCCCGCTGCAGGTGTCCTGGACCGACAACGCCAACAAGTATCAGGTGGTAACCCTCGACAAGGCGGGGCTGGAAGGGGATGCACTCGACAAGGCGAATCGCGTGTCCAAACAGTTTCCGGCCACCATGCGCGTGTATCGGGATCTCATCGAGCTGGATGAGGATGGCGCGGCATTGGGCGCACGGGTGACGCCGACCGCACAGTGGCACAAGACGGTTGCGGAAATGATTCAGGATGATCCGCGTATGACCAGCATCATTGTGCGGGATGGGCGCAACGCCTCGATGGTTCGTCTCGGTTGGGATAAGGACGCCGAGCAGCATGTTCTGGTGCCCCCGACCTACAAGGATGGGACGCCGGTGCGCTTTTCCGGGGAATCCGTGGAGATCATTCCGGTACAGCAGATGAATTTCCTCACCAACCGGTTCAATCCGAAAAAATCGAGTGCCGTGGCCGAAATCAATCATCAGGTCGGCAAGTCGGAGCGGCAACTGGCCTTTGAGGCGAAGCTGTATCCCCAGCGCGGGAGTTTTGCCAGCGGGGTCGCCATGCTGCGGGACCTGCCATCGGGGGGGCACACGCTGGAGCGGGTGGCGGCGAGTTTTCCGACGTGGCACTACAAGTCGGTGCCGGGGGCCTTGCATATCCAGGAGAAGCGCCCGGATCAGGTCAATGTCATTGAGACCGTCAAGGACCTGCTCGGCACGCTGGGCGTGCCCCAGGCGGATATTCAGGCCGTGCTGGAAAAGGTGAAAAACCGTCCTGGACCGACCCATGCGGTGGAGTCCGAGTTGGCCAACGATACCCGTCCGGGCTTGCCGAAAGCGGGTTATATCGAGGAAACCCAGCGCGCCGCACGGCAGGGGCAGGCGGCCTTGCAGCAGGTGCGTGGAGCGGCGAACGCGTCGGCGGCAACCCGTTCACCGTCCACACCTGCGGTAGCAACACCTGCGGTAGCAACACCTGCGGTAGCAACACCTGCGGCGGCAACCCCTGCGGCGGCAACGGCGACGCCGACACCCGCTGCCCCTGCGGCGGCGGCACCCACGCCACCGGCTCAGGATCTGCCACCGGCCCCGCGCGTGAAATTTGGACGGCGGCGTTGAGTCATGAGCAATCTTCTGGAAGCCTTGGCACAAAGGGCGCTGGACCAGCGTCTGGAGCCGGATGGTGGCGACTGGAGCCAGCAGATGTCCGCTCCACCGGCACAGTGGCTGCGCTGGGCCATGCTCCGCGATGCCGCCACCCTGTTGAGCACCCTGCGTATTCCGGCCTTTGTGACCTTCGCGCAGCGGATGCGGGCGCAGCCGGGGGTGATTACGGATATTCACTTCGACGCGTCGCAATTTTACTTTCTAAAGCTCGCCATGGTGGTGGCCAGCCACCGACTGGTGCGGATGCCGGAATATGGTCCGGTGTGGAACGGCATTCAGGCTCAGCGACTGGAAATTCGTCAGGTGGCAGATGCCCTGGAACGGGCCGGACGAGGCGAGGACGCGCAGGCATGGCGACGGCGGATGCCCCCGGTTCTGCGGCGCGAGGACGCCCGCAAAGGGCGTCGTGAGCGTGAGGAAGCAACGGCAGTGCTTCCCGGTCCAGCGCATCCGAATGCGACCCCTCCGGTTCCCGTGCCGGAGCAGCGCACAGGCGGTATCCGCCCATGAAAGGCGAGATCATACCGGTGCATCGCAAGGCGCTGCTCAATGCCCTGAAAACGGCGGCGCATCTGGACCCGGAACGGCTCGACGAAATGCTGCGGGCGGCACAGCAAAGTTTTGTGCAGATGGGGTGGAATACCGCAGACGATCTGTGGACCTTCGGACCCTTGCTGGAAATTGCCGGCCGCATGGCGCGTCAAACCGATCAGGTGGATGTTCGGTTGCCCGAATTGGCCAAGAACCTGCATGCGCGTCAGGTGGTTTCTCCGGAGCGTTTTGGCCTCGACTTCGATCCCGACCAGAGCATCGGTCTGAGCCTGTTGTCCTTGACGGCGCGGGTGGACCGACTGATCGAAAGGGAATCCTTTGGGCAAAGTCCGGATTGGTGCCGGGACTGGATACTGAACGTGGTCCTGGAAAGCGCCTCCCATTTGTATGCCGAACTGGAACGCACGGATGCGGCGGCGAGCGCGCGTGCCGATGTGGGGGCGGAAGGCAAGCAGATGGTGCTCCAGGCGGCGATCCGGGAATCCATGAACCTGCTGGAAAACGCCTGGCGTCAGGAGGCCACCGACTTTGACCGGCAGCGGCGCAGCGGCAATCTGGAAGCCTTGCGGCATTGGTTGGCGGAGTCCCCGTGCCCGGAAAATCAGGCGTTGTCCCGCATTCTGGAAAATACCGGCGCGGGGATGGATGCGCTGATTGAGCATCTGGAAACCGTGCGCGCACGGGTGCGGGTCCTGCAAGAGCAGTTGCGCAATGGTACGCTGCTCGATCCCGGCGAAGCGCCCCGATCCCCCGCTGGGCATGGGCCACAGCCGGGCACCGTGGAGCCTGCGCCCCATACGGCGGAACCGTCCCCCACGCCGGCATCCGCACCCGCCGCCACACCCGACAACGCATCGGGATCCACGGCGCGATCCACGGTCACGACCGTGGCTGGTCGCCGCCATTTTGGTCGCAGGAGATAGGAGCCATGAGCCATACGAAACCATCCAGGGGTGCCCGCTTCGGCAAAGCGATTTTATGGGGAACCGGTCTGGCCTCGTTGTTGGGCATTGCGCGGACGATCGCCAGTCCGGTTCGGGATCTCGCAACGGACACCGAGGAAGGCATCCGCCGCCGAACGCCGAGTCTGCGGAATGCCCGTGCATCCTGGCAACTGGAAACCCGAGAGTCGCCCGAGGATCTTTTTGCCGGCTATGCCAAAAAGATGGACCTGACGGAAACCGCGCGCGTCCGGATGCTGCGGCAATACGAAGTGCTGACGTGGTTCGGCGTTGCCGCCATGCTGGGCAGTCTGGTGATCGTGTGGTGGAATATTTCGGGGCTGCTGCTCTCGGCCCTTTCCGGACTGTTCACCATCGCCTGCGCGTATCGGCGGGACAGTCTGCGGTATCAACGTTTGCCCACATTCGGAAAATGGCTGAGGGAGCGCATGTGGTGGATCTTCGGTTAGGCATCGAGCATCTGGCGTCGTGGCTCCACAATTACGACGTCCAGCATCAGGAGGGGCATCGCCAGCGCGTCAAAGCCGCCTTGCAGCGCCTCTATCAGTTGCGCAGCATGGCCGCAGATCCGGAGTTGCCCGAAGCCCGGAAATTCGCGGCGCAGTTCGCCTACATGCGGCGCATCGAGCCGATGGTGTTCGAGGAAATGATCCTGGAAGCCTTTCGCCAGCGCGGTTTCATGGTGCGGGCGAACGTGCGCTATACCGGGGATGGCGGCATCGACGGGCGCGTCTGGGTGGAGGACTGGCGACAGATCGACCCATGGTTCAGCAAGCGCCAACCGGATCGCATGGTGCGGGGGTGGGCAGGTATCCAGTGCAAGCGCTATGAGGGCGCGGTGCGTCAGGAACACCTGCGGCAATTCCCGGTGGATCTGGCGAGGGAGGGCCTGGTGGCGGAGATCGGAA
>JAKCBU010000112.1 GCA_021839095.1 Pseudomonadota bacterium
TTGTTGTCACCTTGGCTTCGTTTTCTTCGCGATATGATACTCAAAAGTGCATGGAAGGATGGGTATCGCGGGGTTATGATCGCATACGCAGGTGCTTTTTCCTCGTTTATGAAGCAAGCATACTTGTATGAACTTGAATGTCGCGAACGTGAAACGGATCATGATCTGCAATGAAGGTGCTTTTGTTGCGCCTGAGTTCCATGGGCGATGTGCTGCATACTCTGCCGGCGGTAACGGATTTGCGGCGGGCCCGGCCGGACGTGGAGCTGCATTGGCTGGTGGAGCCGCCCTTTGCCGCCATCGCTCTGCTGCATCCGGGCGTGGCGCGGACGATCCCTTTTCCGTTACGCCGATATAGGAAACAGTGGCGGGATCTGCCCGCTGCCTTGTGGGACTTGCGACGGGATTTGCGGGCGGAAGGTTATGATCGAGTGCTTGATGCCCAGGGGCTCTATAAGAGTGCCTTGTTGGGCCGTCTGGGTGGTGCGCCGCTCTGGGGCCTGGATGCGGCCAGTGCCCGTGAAAGCGGCGCGACCCGGCTTTATCACCAGCGGTTTCCCGTGGCGTGGGGGCAGTCTGCCATTGGCCGGAACCGTCAATTGTTTGCACAGGCCTTGGACTATTCTCTGCCCGAGGCGCCGCCCGACTATGCGCTGCAAGCGGCATCGGCGCGCCTCGGTGCGGAGCCACTGGCGACGCCTTGGGGGGGACTGGTGCAACAACCCTTTGTGCTAGGTTTTCACGGTACCTCCTGGGAGAACAAGGAATGGCGGGAAGACTATTGGCCGGTGCTGGCCGAGAGGTTGCGACAGGTGGATATGCGTCTGCTGCTGCCCTCGGGCAATGCCCGCGAGGTGGCGCGGGCGCAGCGCATCGCGGCGCAGGCCGATAATGTGACCGCGCTACCCGCCGCGACCTTGCTGGATATTGCGGCGCTCATCGTCCGGGCCAAGGCCTTTGTCGGGATGGATACGGGGCTTTCCTATTTGGCCAGCGCGTTGGGACTTGCGGGCGTCACCCTGTATGGGCCAACGGCGTATACGCAGCTCGCGGCTTTTGGTACTGCACAGATCAGTCTGCAAAGTCCGGAAGTGTGCTCGCCGTGCGGTAAATCCCGATGCCCGTTGCCGGAAGCGAAAAATGGCCTGATACTCTGCCAGCAGGCCTTACGCCCGGAGCAAGTCTGGGCGGCCTTATCCCCTTTGCTGGAGCACCGATCATGAAACACCCCCTGGTGCTTCTGCCGGAGGAGCGCCGCCGGTATCGGCGGCACCAGTTCTGGACGGATCACGGTATTTTCCGTGAGCTGTTTTATGCGAACTTTCACGAGATTGCACCAGGGGTGTTTCGCTCGGCCCAGCCGTCACCGGTCCAGTTACGGCACTGGCAGCAAAAGCATGGTCTCTGCACGGTATTGAATCTGCGTGCTCCGGCACCCCACGAACCCCATTACCGTCTGGAGCAGGAGACCTGTGATGCCCTGGGCATGACGCACCTGACCCTGCACGGCTTTGGCTCCCGGGATCTGCCGAAACGCGACAAGTTGCTGGCGGGCATAGAGGTGCTGGATCAATTACCCCAACCCTTTTTACTGCACTGCAAGTCCGGTGCCGACCGCGCCGGTTTTATCAGCGTGCTGTATCTGCATCTGGTGCTGGAGGTGCCCATCGGCGAGGCGCAACGGCAATTGCGTTTGTGGCCCTTTGGCCATATTCGTCATGCCAATACCGGTATTCTCGATTGGTTTTTCGCTTGTTATCGGCACGCCACCATGGATCGGCCTGGCTTGACTCTGCGCGATTGGATCGCGCAGGACTATGACCGCGAGGCGGTGTTGAAAAGCTTCCGTCCCTGGTATCGCCTGGACTGGCTGACCGATCGCCTGTTGCGCCGCGAGTGATGAACCGTCGACTCTACGCTTTTTTGCTGTGGCTTCTGAGCCCCGTCATCCTGGGCTTTGCGTTGTGGCGGGCCTGGCGGCGTCCCGCTTACCGGGAGCGCTGGCGGGAGCGTTTCGGTTGGAGCGCGCGGCATCGGGATCGGCCAATCTGGGTGCACGCGGTGAGTGTGGGGGAGACGATCGCGGCTGTGCCGCTCGTCCATGCTTTGCAAGCACGCTATCCAGGGGTGCCCATCCTGATCACCAGCACAACGCCCACCGGGGCGGCGGTCGTCAGCCAGCGTTTGGGCACGGAGGTGCGGCAACACTACATGCCTTATGACCTCTCCGGGGCGGTCACGCGCTTTCTGCGCCGCCAGCGGCCGCGTTTGGGGATTCTCATGGAGACAGAGATTTGGCCCAATCTTTGTCATGCGGCACGCCGCGAAGGGGTACCATTGATGCTGGCCAACGCCCGTTTATCCGCGCGGTCATTGCGGGGCTACGGACGTTTTCGTGGCCTTTTTGCCCCGGCGTTGGCGAGCATTTCTGCTGTCGCCGCCCAGAGTGCCGAGGATGCGGCGGCCTTCCAGAGGTTGGGCGCACAGCGGGTGACGGTGACCGGCAACATCAAATACGACTTGCCAGAACCGGTCGCAGCGCGCGAACGGGGCCGGCAGTGGCGGCAACGCTTTGACGGGCGACCGGTCTGGGTTTTTGCATCGACCCATGCGGGGGAGGAAGAGATGGCGTTGGCGGTGCTGGACGCTTTGCAGCGGCAATGGCCTGACCTGTTGTTGGTTCTGATCCCCCGCCACCCCTCCCGGCGCCCGGAAGTGGTCGCGCGCATGCAGGCCAGAGGGGTGTCCCATGTCTTGCGCTCACGCGATGAGGCGGTGAGCGGGAAGGCCATTTTCTTGGTCGACACCCTGGGTGAGGTCATGGACTTTTACGCCGCGGCTGACGTGGTCTCTATTGGCGGCAGCTTTGTTCCGGTGGGGGGGCATAATCCATTGGAAGCGGCGGCCCTCGCCTGTCCGGTTGTCTGGGGTCCGCATATGGAAAATTTTCGCGGTATCACGCGGGATTTGCTGGCCGCCGGGGCGGCCGTTCAGGTACCGGATTCGGTGGCATTGGCGGCGCAGCTGGGCGCCTGGCTGGCCGCACCGGAAGCGGCTGCGGAACTGGGAGCGCGTGGGTTGCTGCTGTTACAGCGGCAGCGCGGTGCGCTGGGTCGTACACTGGCCCTGATGGATACCTTGGATGCGCGTCGAGGATTACCCGAGTAAGGCCTGTTGCAGACGCTCGAGGCCTCGTTCCAGCACACTTCGCGGCGTGGCAAAGTTCAGTCGCACAAAGCCCTCGCCACCCGGTCCGAAGCTCGGGCCGGGATTGAGACCGAGCCGGGCCTGGCGCAGACGCCGGGCAAGGGTTTCGTCGCTCCCGTAATGGTGCACGTCCAGCCAGGCCAGGTAGCCGAATTCCGGGCGCCGGTAGACGACCGCGGGGAGCGCATGCGTCAGGTATTCGCCCATGAAGCGGGCGTTATCAGCCAGATAGCCGCGCAACGCGGTCTGCCATTCCGCGCCATGGCGCCAGGCGCTGGTCATCGCCGTCAGGGCGCAGGCATTGGTCTGGTGAATCTGGCTGCGATGGATCTCGTCGTGGAACCTCTGCCGTAACTCCGGGTCGGGGAGAATGGCGATCCCGCCGCCCATGCCCGCAATGTTGAAGCTCTTGCCCGCCGATGTCAGTAAAACCGATCGCGGGAACAGCGCAGGGAAAGGTGTATGTTCGGCATGGCTGAGATCCGCATGAATTTCATCGCTGACCACCACACAGCCCGCGGAGGCGCAGAGAGCGCCCAGGCGTTGTAATTCGCTCGCGGTCCATACCCGGCCTGTCGGATTGTGGGGAGAGCAGAGCAGTAGCAGTTTCGCATTGCGGACGGCGTTTTCAAGGGCCGCCCAGTGCATTTCGTAAACGCCGGCGCCGTTATTTTGCAAGGGCACCAACAGCAGCTCCCGGGCATTTTTTCGCACCGCCGTCATGAATGGCGGATAAACGGGAGGCATGACGATGACCGGGTCACCGGGCTGTGTGAAGGCGCGTACCGCGGCAAAAAGCGCGGGGACGACCCCGCTGATCATGCCGGTGACGCCAGGCTCCGGCCGCCACCCATGACGCTTCGCCATCCAGTCGTCCGCAGCTTGTAACATCTCCGGACCATTACTGGGATAGCCGAAAATGGGGTGTTCCAGGCGCTTCTGCAAATCCGCGATGACGATTCTGGGCACGGCGAAGTCCATATCCGCGACCCACATGGGCAGCACCTCACTGCCAAAATGGGCATGGGCGCCATCCCATTTGAGTGATCCGGTACCCTGTCGGGGGATGACTTTGTCGAAGTCCGTGTCATCGTACGCCATGTTCATAAACGTTCCCAGAGACTGATCTGCGCCATGCTGTGCTGGTATTTCCGGGCGGTTTCGCGGATGACAAAAGGCAAATCCCGCGGACTGTCATCGCGCAGGCGGAACGGTCCGGACAAAATTTCACGCAGGGCGTCAAAGGTGCCCAGATTCTCCCCATCCCGCTTGAAACCGCCGAGCCATTCCGCCCGCGCGGTATGTTCTTCCAGCCAGGTGTAGGGCGAAGTGATGACCAGCAAGCCGCCGGGCAGGATGCGGTCGGCGATGTCTTCCAGAAATTTGCGGGGATGGTGCAGGCGGTCGATGAGATTGGCTGCCACCACCAGATCATAATCCCGATACAAAGGCTTCAGATTGCAGGCGTCGGCCTGGAAGAAGTGGACCCGGTTCGCCGTTTCGGCCAGGCCCAGGGCGGCAAGATCCGCTGTGTGATAACTTTGCAGTTCACCCTCTTCGGTCAGTGTGTAGGAGAAGCGCCCGCGTTCACGCAATTGCACGCCGACGCTGATGAAGCGTGCCGAGAAGTCGAGGCCGGTGACCTCGGGGCAGTGCCTTGCCAGTTCAAAGCTACCGCGGCCCACGGCACAACCGATGTCCAAAGCGCGACGTAAGGGCCGGCCGGCCATGGCTTCCACCGCGATCCCCACGACCTCCGCCACAAAATTGGCCACCCCATAATATGGGCGCCCATAGTGAAATTCCGCATACTGGGAGACCAGGGCGTCACTCTCATAGACCGGCACCTCAGGGAGCGCATTGGGCGAGGCCACATAACGGAATCCCGCGTGCTGGAAGAAATGGCGGCGGAAGGCGTAGCGGGCCTCCCGCTGCATTTCGTTGCCGAGGCTGATGAATGAGCCGCCTTTTATGAGATTGTGCTGCTGGTCGAAGGTGGGCACCGTGAAGTCATCATAAACCGGGTGCACCTCGAAGCCGGGAAAGGGATAGATGGGCGTCGCGGTCCATTGCCAGACGTTGCCG
>JAKCBU010000113.1 GCA_021839095.1 Pseudomonadota bacterium
CGATTCCCGGCGTCTATCAGGTGCAGGGCACCGGCCGCGGCTGGCCGCAGGTGCATATCGATCTGAACCCGGTGCGCCTGGCGCAATATCACCTGACGGCGCAGCAGGTGATCGACACCCTCCGCCTCGCCCAGGGCCCTTTTTTTTCCGGCATTCTGCACGCCTATCACCAGCAGTTTATCGTCGCCACCACGCCCCGGCCGGTGGACACTGCGCATCTGGCCACCCTCACCCTGCCCCTCGGCCCGGCCAATGGCGAAGGCATCCGCGCCCCGCTGGCATTGGGCGCACTGGGGCAGGTGCAGGTCGGTCCACCGCCCTTGCTCACCGACGCCGCCGTTCCCGGCTATCGCCATGCTCTGATCATCGATGTGCTGTCCCAATCGCGGGCCAACGACGTGGCTGTCGCTCGTGCCGTACAGAACCGGCTGGCAACCTTGCGGGCGCACCTGCCACCCGGTGTGCAACTGGTACCCATCTATGACCTGAGCCATCTGATCAGCAGCAGTCTGCGCGACGTCTGGATCGCCCTCGGGCTCGGCAGTCTGATCGCCTGGCTGGTGGTCCTGGCGTTTCTCGGTCGTTTCGACGGAGCAGTGGCGACCCTGGTAGTCGTCCCGCTGGCCCTGGCCGCCACTTTTCTGGTGTTGCATGCGCTGGGCTACGGGCTCAACATCATGACGCTCGGCGGTCTGACGGCGGCGATTGGCGCACTGGTGGATCATGCCATCGTGGTGATCGAACGCGGGCTCCACGGGCTGCATGGCGACCGCGCCGCGCGACGACAGCTCGCCCTGCGCCGTGCCGCCGAAATCCTGCCGCTGATGACCCTGGCCACCCTCACCTCCTGCCTGATCTTTTTACCGCTGATTTTTTTGTCCGGCACGCTGGGTCTGTTGTTCCGGCATATGGCGCTCGCCATCGTCATTGCACTGCTGACTTCGCAAATCGTCGCCCTGCTGGTGACGCCGGTACTGGCCGCATGGCTCGCCGGGCGTCCGCGGCAAAACCGGCGAAACCGTGCAGAACGTTGGTTACGCCGACATTTCAGCCGCTCGCTGATTTTCGGCATGCGCCGCCCGTGGTGGGCTATTCCGGTAGTCCTGCTCCTTGCAGTCGCGGGATGGCTGACGCTGATCACCTTGCCCACCGCCTTCCTGCCTCATTGGGACGAGGGCGTGATCTCGGTGCCCTTCCGTACCCCCGTCGGCAGCAGCGTGGCGGAAACCACTCGCGTGGGGCGGGATTTCATGCGGGTGGCGCTGGAGAATCCCAATGTGGAGCGGGCATCGCTGATGGTCGGACGCGGTTTCCAGTTCCTCCATGCGCCGGCGAACAAAGGGGCCATCGCCATCGTCCTCAAGCCCGGTCATGCGCAGAGCACCGAGGCGGTGATGCACACGCTGTATGCACAATTCCGTCAGATGGCTCCCAACCTGCTCTCCATGACCCTTCACCAGACGATGATCGTGCGTCTGGGTAATCTCTCGGGTGCCCACGCGCCGCTGGTGGTTTATCTCTTCGGCTCGGATTCCGCCACCCTGCGCGCGCAGGGAACGCGCCTCGCGGCGGCCTTGCGCCGGAGCCAGGCCTTTGAATCCGTGAACTTCAAGTCACCGTCTGCGGGCCCCGAACTGGAGATCACCCCGTCGCCACTGGCTGCCATCTATGGCATCACCCCGCCGGTACTGGCCAGCCAGGTTAAGGCGCGCTTCTGGGGGCGGCAGGCGGGTTTCCTTCTGCACGGCGAGCAGATTCTGCCGATTCGCGTCAACCTCGCCGGCCACGATTTCACCCCGCGCGCGATGGACAGTCTCCCCATTCGCCTGCCGGACGGAAGCTTTACTCCGCTGGCAAGCATCGCCCGCGTGCATGTGCAGGGCGCGATACCCTTCGTGACCCATCAGAATCTGGTGCCCGACGCCTATGTCTGGCTGCAGCCGAAGCCCGGCGAAGGGCTGGCACAGGCTGCCGTCAAGGCACGCGCCGTGGTAGCGGGTCTGCATCTGCCCACGAACGTGACGACCCTGCTCGGCGGCTACTATCGCCAGCAGTCCCAAAGTTTTCAGCAGATGGCGTTGATACTGGGCGGCGCGCTGGCCTTGCTCCTGATCCTGCTCGGCTTTCAGTTCAGCAGTCAGCGCGCCGCCATCTCTGCGCTGCTGGCCATTGCGCTGGCTGCGCCGGGAGCCTTGCTGGCGCTGCTGCTGCTCGGCATCGATCTCGACAGCACCGCTTTTCTCGGGGTGCTGCTGGTCTTTGCCATTGCCGTCAATAATGTGATTCTGATTTTCGCCCGGGCCCGGCAACTCGGTGGCCCGCAACCGCGCCCCGCCGTGGTCGCCCTCGCCGCCCGCCAGCGCCTACGCCCCATCCTGATGACCATGCTCGCCGATGTCCTCGGCTTTCTGCCACTGGCCATCGGCATCGGCCACGGCACCGACCTGCTCAAGCCCCTTGCGGTAGCGGTCATGGGCGGGTTGCTGCTGTCCGTGTTCATGTCCTTGTGGCTCGCGCCGGTACTATATGCCGCATGGCCCGTCAAGCGCCCGCTGTCGGACCCGGACCAGCGGACCAGTTCCCTTGCATGAAGGGGCAATGGAAACTATATTCTGATAGCCTTGTTAGTGCACTGGAGGTGTGAGATGTCAAAAAAATCATTTTTCATTCCGATCTTGGGCGCTGTCCTGTGTCTGCCGGCCGGGGTTGTCCTCGCCGCAGATGCGACCCCTGCTGCCGGACAGGTTCAAAACCAGATGATGTATGGCAGCCAGTTGATGACCCCCAAGGAGCGTGTGGAGTATCGCGCTAAATTGCGTGCGGCCAAGACTATCCAGGAACGCGAACGGATACGTCAGGAACATCACGAAGAGATGATGGAGCTGGCCAAGAAAAGAGGGGTGACCTTACCCGCGGTACCACCCGCAGGCGGCGCAGGCATGGGTCCCGGCCGTATGAATGGCGGCGCAGGTATGGGTGGCGGCGCGGCGGGCATGGGCCCTGGTGCCGGAATGATGGGAACCGGGGCGGGCGGTGGGATGGGTGCCGGTCCGCGGCGTTAGGGCGCAGCACGCCTCTGCGCGGAAAAGTTAAGTCGCGGGCGGAGGTTTGCTCCTTGGCTCCACAGGTCAGGAGCAGCCAGGGCAACCGCGCCTTCCCGTCGGTAGCGCGCGGGTTACGTATCAGCGATGAATCCAGGGCGTAAACTGCCCAGCCCCAACGACAGGATTCCCATGCCACGCCTCCATACCCTGCAGCGGCCTGGCATTCAGGCCGCTCTTCTGTCGGCGCTGCTTTTCGGCGCAAGCACGCCGCTGGCGAAGATCCTGCTGGCGTCGGTGAGCCCGTGGATGCTGGCTGGACTGCTCTATCTGGGCTCAGGTCTGGGCCTAACGCTCTATCGCCGGTTGCGACGTGCCGAATCCGTGCGCCTAACGCGCCGGGACGCCTTCTGGTTTGCCGCTTCGGTACTGTCCGGCGGGATCGTGGCGCCGGTGCTGTTCATGATCGGTTTGCGAGATGCTGCGGCATCGACGGCATCCCTGTTGTTGAATGCGGAAACGGTGTTTACGACGCTGCTCGCCTGGTGGGTGTTCAGGGAAAGTTTTGACCGGCGCATTGCCTGGGGTATGGCGGCGATTGTGCTGGGGATGGTCCTCCTCAGTTGGCCTGGGCAGGTGCATCTTGATCATCTCTGGTCTGCTGCCGCCATCATCGGCGCCTGCTTCGCCTGGGGTGTGGATAACAATCTGACCCGCAAGGTATCCCTGGCGGATACGAGCTGGATCGCCGCCAACAAGGGCTGGGTGGCGGGCGGCGTCAATCTCGGCCTGGCCCTGCTGCTCGGTGACCATCTGCCCGCCCTGCCCGACGCGGCGGCGGCAATGCTGCTCGGATTTTTCGCCTATGGCGTCAGCCTCGCCCTTTTCGTGGTCGGCCTGCGCCATCTCGGCAGTGCGCGGACCGGAGCGTATTTTTCCAGCGCGCCCTTTGTCGGTGCCGTACTCAGCGTGATGCTCGGGGCTCCGGTCGGCCCGCTCCTGGTGATTGCCGGGGCGCTGATGGGCTGGGGCATCTGGATGCATCTCACCGAGCGCCACGAACATAGCCATACCCATACCCTTATGGAACATGATCATACCCACGTGCATGGAGTACATCACCAGCACACGCATGCGTTTCCGGTGGCGCCAGGAGCCCGTCATCGCCACCCGCACCAGCACGAGGCGCTGACCCACAACCACGCCCACACGCCAGACATGCACCATCTGCATGACCATTAACCGCCTCCCGATGGCGAGCAGACAGGCGCCAGCCCCGCACCCCTTCGTCACCTATAATTTTAACGATATCCCCTTCAACCCATTTCCAGAAAAATGAGGTTTGGAATGACGCCTGAACACGATGCAGTTTGTGAAAATGAGAGCATCAGCGCCTATGGGACCGCCCGCGCGACAGTCGAAGAACACCCACTGAGTCCCGACGATCTGCGTAAGATCCATGCCTACTGGCAGGCCAGTCTTTACCTGTGTCTGGGGATGTTATATCTCCGGGACAATCCGTTGTTGCGGGACCCGCTCGAGCCGGAGCACATAAAGCCGCGCCTGTTAGGCCACTGGGGATCGGACGCGGGCCAATGTTTCACCTATATTCATTTTAATCGCCTGATCAACAAATACGACTTGAACGCGATCTATATCTCCGGACCGGGGCACGGGGCACCGGCCATGCTCTCTCAGGCCTACCTTGAGGGAACGTACTCGGAGATATATCCGGACAAAAGTCAGGATATCGCAGGAATGCAGCGATTTTTCAAGCAGTTTTCCTTCCCTGGAGGCATTGGTAGTCACGCGACACCGGAAACCCCGGGCAGCATTCATGAGGGCGGAGAACTTGGCTATAGTGTTTCGCACGCATTTGGGACCGTCTACGACAACCCCGACCTGATCGCCCTGGTCATGGTAGGCGACGGGGAAGCAGAAACGGGGCCCCTTGCCACAAGCTGGCATAGCAATAAATTCCTCAATCCGATTACCGATGGTGCGGTACTGCCGGTACTCCATCTCAACGGCTATAAAATCAACAACCCCACCATTCTGGCCCGCATCACCCATGAGGAACTGGAGGCATTATTCATCGGGTATGGTTATACCCCTTATTTTGTGGAGGGGAGCGACCCTGCGAGCATGCACCAGGCGATGGCTGCCACCATGGAACAATGCGTATTGAAAATCCGGGAATTTCAGGACAAAGCGCGGCAGACCGGCGCGGCCTTCCGTCCG
>JAKCBU010000114.1 GCA_021839095.1 Pseudomonadota bacterium
CGTTGAGTTCCGCCAGGGTGAAGAACTGGCGATGGCGTAGCCGGGCCAGGATCCAGCGCTCGGCGATTTGCACGCTGACCTCCGCCAGGGCTTTGTCCCGGGGTTTTCTGACGCGAGCCGGGATGACTTGGAATCCGCCAGCCGTGGTGGCAAAACAGCATAATCCCGTGATCGCCGCCTTCTGCGACAGACTCCTGCTCAATGGCAAACGCCCCATGCAGATGGTGGTCGCGGCGATGCGCAAGCTCCTGCATCTGGCTTTCGGCGTACTCAAATCCGGGAAACCTTTTGACCCCAAATTTGGGATTGCGTAATTTCGCTCAAGACGGTATCTACAGGACCGGCAGCGGGAAGTTTCGGAAGGAAATCCTCGCTTGAGTCGAACGGTATCTCCGAAAAAGCAGAGATTCAACGCCGCTCAGTTACCGCTTCAGCGCGCGAAATGCAAATGTTGGCCGAGCATCCCTGGGGTGATGAGTGTGACGCCGCCTGGCGTACGGTGAAAGCGCCGGGTGTCCTCCTCGGGGTTTTCGCCTACTACCAGGCCAGGCGGGATGAGGGTGCCTTTGCCCACTATCGCCTTGCGCAAGCGCACCCCTTCCCCCATGCCCACGTTGGGCAGGATTACCGAATCCTCCACCAAAGTGGAGCCGTCATCCATGCGCACGTTGGAAAACAGCAGGGAGCGGCGCACCGTCGCGCCGCTAATGATGCAGCCGCCCGAGACGGTGCTGTCGAGGGCGACGCCGCGGCGGCCGTCGTCGTCAAAGATAAACTTGGCCGGCGGGAGTTGCTCCTGAAAGGTCCAGATGGGCCAGCGACCATCGTAGAGGTCGAGGTCTGGCGTCACCTGGACCAGGTCGATGTTGGCCTTCCAGTAGGCGTCCACCGTGCTCACATCACGCCAGTAACAAAGGTCTCCCTCCGCTCTGTTCACGCAACTATTGCGAAAGCGGTGCGCCATGACGCGGTAGTGCGGCACCATGTAGGGGATGACATCCTTGCCGAAGTCGTGGCTGGAATCGTGGCTGTCGGCATCGCGGATGAGCTGCGCGCAGAGGAATTCGGTATCGAAGATATAGATGCCCATACTGGCCAAGGCGCGCCCGGGGTTGCCCGGGCTGGGGGTGGGGTCTTCCGTAAAGGCCGTCACTCGATCTTCGTGGTTGACGGTCATGACGTTAAAAGCCTTGGCCTCTTCGAGGGGTACATCCACGCACGCCACAGTCATATCGGCTTGATTCTGCACGTGTTCAGCCAGCATTTGGCCGTAGTCCATCTTGTAGATATGGTCGCCGGTGAGGATCAGCACATAGCGCGGTCTGTGGGCGTGGAGGATGTCAATATTCTGGAATATGGCATCGGCGGTACCTTGATACCAACTGGTATTCATGCGCTGCTGTGCAGGGAGGAGTTCGATAAATTCGCTGAGTTCGCCGCGCAAAAATCCCCAACCGAGCTGGACGTGACGGATGAGGCTGTGGGCCTTGTACTGGGTGAGGATGCCGATGCGGCGAATCCCGGAATTGAGACAGTTGGACAGGCAAAAATCAATGATGCGGAACTTGCCGCCAAAGGGTACGGCCGATTTGGCCCGCCAGTCGGTGAGCGCCCCCAGGCTGCTGCCCCTCTCTCCAGCCAGTATCAATGCCAGAGTATTTTTGGTGAGATTGCTGACGAAGCGGGGTGAATTATCTACTCCGAGACTACCTTCTTCCGACATGACCATCTCCTTTTTGGAACCGATGCGACCTTCCCTGTGGTTCCCGTGAATCCATGGCTCCTGCTGGAGGCAGCAACGATGATCGGGACTTGGTCTTCGGTGGTTTTCTGAGGTTCTTTTGATAGGTTGTGTATGGCGTTTATTTTCGGTGTAGCCTTAGCAAATTTGTCCACCTCATGAGATTTCTGCATGTAATGGGGACATTTCCGATGGTGGTAACGCCCAAACATTGATGGGTGATCCCGTGGCATTGAGGGTGCAATGGTGTGCGTAGACCAGCCCCTGCTTTGCCAGATCGATTATGAGATGGTTGGTACGCAGGCACGGCATGCGGGTGGCATCAGCCACTTCCTTGCAGGTCTTGGGACCGGTACGGAGGCAGCGCAGGATACGTTCCTTGTCTTTGTGGAGGGCCGCGTGCATAAAGATGATGCTAGTTAATGGAGATCGGCTGATGCAACTGCCGGGCTGCATGGTGGGCTGCGTGGAATAGGGGTTGCACACGCACAACACGATTTCCGAAGCTGCTTACTCATGTTCACATAGCGTTCAATGGCTTGCCGGGAAAGAGTATCTACTTCGCCGCAGCGCGCGGCAACCCAGCATCCGGCCTTGTAGGCATTGCCCAGACGTGCACAGAGCGCATCGTAAAGGAATCGGGGAACGTGGAGTTCCAGATGAGGTCCAGCGTGCGTGGTGAAATCCAGAACGACATGGTCATGCTGGGGGATGACGGCGGAAGCGGTTCCCGGGAGAACCTCGGGAAGGTTGTGGTCGTTCTGATGCTTTGCGGAAGGCTGCAGACCCATGGCGACTCCTTATTAATTAAATAGTTACAACCTTATGTATTTTATATCCCCAAACGTGCATTCCGGCAATACATCCATCCTCCTGGTTTGAGGGGAAATCTTTCGGGTCTGGCATTCCTTATCCAGGAAAATATCCTGAACGCCCCAACCTTCCGCGCCCCATGAGTGCGCACCCATCACCGGTACCAAAGTATGCTATGACTTTCCAAAGGAACCAAGCAGGCTTCATGCCGCGGCACGATGCGCGGCGTAAAACCTTCTGCAGGACGATCGGCGGGAATGTCACACGCATAATAGTAACTGTTGATCCCCCCGCTCAGGGCATTGCCCCGAATCATGGGAACCACCATGGGATCGTTCCCGTCCCCGCCATTCGCATAGAGTTGTACGGCGATGGAGTCTGCATTCAGGTCATCAAGATATACGGGGATCCCAAAATGATGCACTTCCCCTTCAGACCGTACCGTCAGTTCGCCAAAATGGAGGCTCTTCCAATGACTGGCAATATCTTTCTGCCATCGACAAATGTCTTCGGGGACAGCGCGATCCTGGCGGGCAGCAAGCAGTTGGCTGGCGGGCACATAGAGGGTGGTCACATAGTCCTGCAGCATGCGATTGCTGCTGAACTGCGGAGTGAGCCGACCCATGCTTTCGCGTATTTTGGCTACCCAGCCGCAGGGGCAGCCGTTGGTGTCGCGTTGATGATAAAATAGCGGAATTACTTCCTCCTCTAAAAGACGGTAAAGCGACTCCGCCTCCTGCCGATCCCAGTCGGGGTTCGCGTCATGTTCGTTGCGATCGCCCAGTGCCCATCCCAGCTCCGACGCATAGGCCTCGGCCCACCAGCCGTCCAGTTCGGAGAGATTCAGGCCGCCGTTGACAAGGACTTTCATGCCGCTGGTCCCGCAGGCTGTGCCAGTTCTCCTGGGGTCACACGCTGTTCTTCCGTACCGTGCCGTCCGCAAACACCTTAGTGCGGTGGGTGAATGAGAACGCCTTCGCCCCCATAGTGCGGGCCCGACCTTGCCCCACCTTTGGCCAACCGGTTCGTCATCGGGGCACCCCCATCGACTACAGCCCGGTACTTCTCCTCATGCCCTTCGGATTCCACCTCGCGGTGGACACCCTGCCCTCCGGAGACCTGCGAGGTGATGGCTTCAGATCAGCCTTGTCCATTTCCGGCTTTCGCCTTCGTGCCCGGTTAGACGTCTCCATACCTTCCACCTCTCTCCGGCCAGCGAGGCATTATCCCCGCTTTCGGATATGGCGCCCCTCATCCGAGGCCAGAGGGACTTCAACCCTCCGGAACAACGCGCTGCCCAGCACACACTATGGAGGAGTCTGACTTTTCTGGCCCATGCATCATCGGCTTCGGCTCCTCGCCTTCCCGATGCGGGCCGCCGCCTGATACTGCCAGCGGTGGTCAGACCAGATATCTCCCGGTTCCCAAACAAGGAGCGTACGAACATGCCAGGGTCTCAGACCTCGCAGGGCCGGGACAAAGCTTGCGATAGCGCTCCGCACCGTGTTGCCTCCCGCTGTGCTAAAGACGTCAGCACCCTGAAAAAACCTTTCGCGGCTCAATGGCTGGCCTATTCGCACCTCTGTCAACGCTTCACGCCGCATCTCACGGTACGCCACGCATGACTCGAGGACAGTGTGATTCGCTACACCTTCACTGTGTGGGACTTTCACTCTTTACTCCTTGCCGACCTCCCGGCGCACTGCGATGCTGTTTTTCAACTCCTTCCCTCTTACGGCCATTATGATTGTGATGTTGGCTCTGTTGGATGACATCCTCATCATGACTATTGCGTATGATAATACGCGTGTTGATCCCAAGCCGGTGCGCTGGGATATGCACCGAGTGATTACCATCGCCGCCACTTTGGGCGGGTTGTCTGTGCTGGAGACTTTTGGTCTTCTTTTGATTGGTAAAGAGATGCTGCATTTGCCCACCCCCATATTGCAAACCCTTGTTTTTTTACAGCTCGTAGCGGGCGGGCATCTGATGCTCTTCCTGACCCGCACCCGCGGCGTGTTCTGGAAACGACCCTACCCCTCCTGGCAACTCGCCTCCGCGATTGTCGCCACACAAGTGGTAGCCGTATTGATCTGTGGCTTTGGATTCCTCGTGCCCACCCTACCCTGGATCTTTATCAGTCTGGTCTGGGTCTACAATACCGTGTGGATGATCGCACTAGACATCATCAAGCTGGGGATTTATCGCGTCGTCGAATTCCGGGCAAGACATCAACATTTTCTGGTATCTACGATGAATCAACCGTTGCATCCCTTCTCTACGTCTAAGTGACAAGGAGTTATCGTATGACTGAAAGCACAACGGATATCCTGATCGTTGGCGGCGGCCCCGCCGGCATGATGACGGGTATTACCGCCGCCCAGTTCTCGCCGCACAAAAAAGTGCTGGTAATCCGCCCGGAGACGGACGCGGTGATTCCCTGTGGTATCCCCTACATATTCGGCACCCTGGGCGGCACCGATGAGGATATGGCCGGGCGTGCGCCCCTGCTGGCGGCCGGCGGACAACTTCAGATGGGCACGGTCCAGAAGATCGACCGCGTCGCCCACACCGCCACCCTGGCCGATGGCGATGTCATTCACTGGGAACGTCTGGTGCTAGCCACCGGTGCCGAGAACTTCATCCCCCCCATTCCGGGCACCCATCTGGAAGGCGTCTTCAGCATCCACAAAGACTACGATTATCTGGACAGGCTCTTCAG
>JAKCBU010000115.1 GCA_021839095.1 Pseudomonadota bacterium
CATGCCAGGCGCGGGGTTGATGAGATGGGCCGCCTTGACAACCCGGGAATTGGCAACCATATAGGGAAATACCCCCGCTGGTCAGGAGAGCAGACCGATGAAGTATGGAATTCCCCCCCTTACGCCTGGTAAAGGGATATCGAAAGGCGCGCTGGCGGCGGGAATCTGTGTCTCCCTGTCGGTTTTTCTGGTCGGTGTCTCGGCGGATGCAGGCACTATTTATCGTTGGGTGAGTGGCAGTGGAGTCGTGAGTTATGGCGAAACCCCGCCCGCAGGCGCCAAAGGCGTCGAGCAGATCTCCGGAGCGCCGCGGAGTTCGGTCAGCGCGCCGGTCCCCACCCCGGGTGAGGGCGCCGCTTCGCCGCCGGAGCGGCGGGTCGGACCTCCGCCCGCCCGCCCCGCCGCGAATCCGGCCTTGAAGCGTATGCAGGCGGAACTGGCCCTGGCGCGGCTGGCGCTGATCCGAGCGACCCGGAATTACGAGCAGGGCAAAGCCATACGTACCGGCAACGAACGTAATTATGCCCGCTATCTGGCCCGGGTAAACGGACTGAAGCAGACGATGGATGCCGCACAACTGCGGGTGCTGCTGTTAGAGCGGCAGATTCAGCAAGTGCAGAACGAAGGCCCGATATCGACGAAGTCAGGGATTGCAGCGCATTAGTTCGTGTGGGGTGTGTTTGCGCCCTGAGGATAGACCGGAGGGCGCTTCGTGGCTTACCATAGGCCATCAGATAGCCACAGTAAGCCTCTGGAGACCCAATGCCGCGCTTCTTGCTCAGTAACGACGACGGTTATCTGGCGCCGGGGCTGGGAGCACTCGCCGAAGCGATAAGACCTCTGGGCGATGTGGAGGTGCTGGCACCGGAGCAGGATCGCAGTGGGGCGAGCAATTCCCTCACGCTGGACCGGCCACTGCGGATACGTACGGGACTCAATGGGTTTCACTATCTGGTGGGCGGCACCCCTACGGACTGTGTTCATCTCGCGGTCACCGGAATCTTTGCGGAGACGCCTGATATGGTGGTCTCCGGCATCAATCGGGGGGCCAACATGGGGGACGATGTGCTCTATTCCGGCACGGTCGCGGCAGCCATGGAAGGGCGTTTTCTGGGATTGCCCGCCATGGCGATTTCTTTGGCCGGGAGGGATTGCACGCATTTCACGACGGCGGCGAGGGTGGCCGCCAAACTGGTGACCGGAGTACTGAGCCATGCCCTGCCCGCGAACACCATCCTCAACGTGAATGTGCCCGACGTGCCCCATGAGGCCATTCGAGGGTTTGAAGTCACCCGTTTGGGCCGCCGTCACAAGAGCGACATGGTGATTCCGGCGGCCGACCCGCGTGGTGACCCCGTCTATTGGATCGGCCCTTCCGGGCGGGAGGCGGATGCCGGGCCCGGCACCGACTTTGATGCCGTGCGCCGGGGTTATGTCTCCATCACGCCGTTGGATCTGGATATGACCCGCTATAATTTTCTGGATAATTTGAGCCAATGGCTGCGCGATTGCCAGTCCTGAGCCCCGAGGTCGGGATGATTTCCCCGCGTACGCGGGGGCGCATGGTGGCGCGTTTGCGTGCAGAGGGTATCCGCGACGAGCGGGTTCTCGATGCCATGAACCGGGTTCCGCGCCATCATTTTGTGGCTCAGGCATTGGCGGGGCGAGCCTATGAGCCGGTATCCCTGCCCATCGGCTACGGCCAGACCATCTCTCAACCCTGGAGTGTGGCGCGGATGATGGAAGCGATCCTGCAAGACCGGGAGGTGCCGCAGCGGGTGCTGGAGATCGGCACCGGTTCCGCCTACCAGACGGCGGTACTGGCGGAGCTTGGAGCCGAAGTCTTCAGCATGGAGCGCATTGGCGCGCTTCAAGAGACGGCGAGGGCGCTTTTGACGCGGCTGGGCTATCGTCGAGTGCATCTGCATCATGGCGATGGTAGTGGCGGCTGGCCGGAGAAGGCACCCTTTGATGCGATTGTCATCACCGCCGCGGTGCCCTGCGCCCTGGCACCCCTTTATCGCCAGTTGCGTGCCGGGAGTAGTCTGGTGATGCCGGTGGAAGAAGGCGAAAAGCAGCATCTGCAAGTCAGTTATTGGGATGGTAGCCAGGCGCGGGTGGTTCCGTTGGGCCCTTGCCTTTTCGTGCCGTTGCTGGCGGGAACGATTTCAGTGGCCTCTGGAGAGTGCGGTGGATAAGAACGCGATCAGAGACGATGAAGAGGAGGCTCCGGCAACCTTCTTGGAGGCGCACGATGAGGATGTCCCGGAAAATGCCGATAGTGTGGAGGACTTCGGGGAGGCGCATGATTGGGACGCCACGCGTTGCTATCTTCAGGAGATCGGTCACAGCCCGCTGTTGACGGCGGAACAGGAGGTGACGTTGGGGCGCCGGGTGCAGGCCGGGGATCAGGACGCCCGCTGCACCATGATCGAAAGCAACCTGCGCCTTGTGGTGCGGGTGGCCCGGCGTTACATTAACCGAGGGCTGCCGCTTTTGGATTTGATCGAAGAGGGTAATCTCGGGTTGATCCGAGCGGTGGAGAAATTCGACCCGGAGCGTGGCTTTCGCTTTTCGACCTATGCCACCTGGTGGATCCGCCAGAATATTGAGCGGGCGCTGATGAATCAGACGCGCACTATTCGTCTGCCCATTCACATCATGAAGGAGCTCAGCGCGGTGTTGCGCGCCGCCCGCTGTCTTGGGCAGACCCTGCAACGGGATCCGACGCCGGAGGAGATTGCGGAAGCCCTGGATCGGTCCGTGGACGCGGTGCGCGGCTGTTTGGAGATGGATGGCCGGGTCACCAGCCTCGACATGCCGCGTGGTCGGGAATCGGATCGCCCCCTCGCCGATATCATCGCCGATACCGGGACGACCGGTGTGGAAGAAGGGCTGGCCGATCGCAATCTTTCGCAGCAGATGCACCAGTGGATGGCCGCGATGACGGAGAAGCACCGTCTGGTGCTGCTCTGGCGTTTCGGGCTGGATGGTACCGATGGAGCGACGCTGGAAGAAGTCGGTGCGCGCCTGGGAGTGACCCGGGAGCGGGTGCGGCAGATTCAGGTGGAGGCCTTGCTGGTGTTGCGCCATCGTATCGAGCAGGAGGGGCTGACATCGGAGAGTCTTTTCGGCTGACGGCGGACTCAGGCTTCCGGTGGCAGCAGGGCCGCGACGACCGCGCGATCTTCGGCCAGCAGGATGTTGTAGGTGCGGCAGGCGGCGCTGGTATCCATCACCTCCACGGCGAGTTGGGCGGCGCGTAGAGACTGCATGAGTTCCAGCGGGAAATGCTGACGTTTGCCGGTGCCGAGCAGGAGGATATCCGGCTTTTGGGCGATGACCTCGTCAAAGTGTGCCAGGCCGAGGGTGTCGGCACGATCCGGTCCCCAGGGGCTGCGTAACCACTCGGCACTGACCAGCACCCCCTGGGGGTGGTTTTTCCCGCGAATGAGGATGCCCTGCGATCCGTAGGCATGGATGATATTGCGATGACTGTCGCGCTGTAGATGTAGTTTCATGAGACGCTCCTTCGCGCGGATTGACAGGCCCGCGTCGCCTCTCTATTGTTCTCCGGTTTCGGTATCCGCTACAACCCTGAAGGCTCGCGCCACCATGAACAGTGATTTTGAACGTATCCGCCGTTTGCCTCCTTATGTGTTCAACATCGTCACGGACCTGAAGAATCAGGCCCGCAAGCGGGGCGAGGATATCATCGATTTTGGCATGGGCAACCCGGATCAGCCTACGCCTCAGTATATTGTCGACAAGCTCTGTGAGACGGCCCAGCGCGGTGATACCCATCGCTACAGCGTGTCGCGCGGTATCCCTCGCTTGCGCCGCGCCATTACGACTTGGTACGAGCACCGCTATGGCGTGCAGCTTGATCTCGAATCCGAGGCTATCGTCACCATCGGGTCCAAGGAGGGAATCGCCCATCTGGCGTTGGCGACCATGGGCCCCGGCGATATCGTGCTGGTGCCGAGCCCCACCTATCCCATCCATCCCTACGGCTTTGTGATCGCCGGTGCCGACGTGCGCCATGTGCCGATGCTGCCTGGGGTGGATTTTTTCGCGGAGCTGGAAAAGGCGGTCAAGGCGGCCTGGCCGAAACCGAAGATGCTGGTGATCAATTTCCCCCACAACCCGACGGCGGCGGTGGTGGACTTGGATTTTTTTGCGCGGGTTGTCGAGTTTGCCAAGGAACACCGCATTTGGGTGGTGCATGACCTGGCTTATGCGGATATCGTTTTTGATGGCTATAAGGCGCCGAGTTTTTTGCAGGTGCCGGGAGCCAAGGATGTGGGTGTCGAATTCTTTACGCTTTCCAAGAGCTATAATATGCCCGGCTGGCGGATCGGCTTTGCGGTCGGGAATCCCAAGTTGATAGGGGCGCTGGCGCGGATCAAGAGCTATCTCGATTACGGAACGTTTACGCCCATTCAGGTGGCCGCGATCACCGCGCTGGAAGGACCGCAAGACTGCGTCGAGGACATCCGCCTGATGTACGAGCAGCGCCGCGATGTGCTCTGCGAGGGGCTGGATGCCGCGGGCTGGGTGGTGGACAAGCCCAAAGCGACCATGTTCGTCTGGGCGAAAATCCCCGAAGCATTGCGCAAGATGGGTTCGTTGGAGTTCTCCAAGCTGGTGTTGGATCGTGCCAAGGTGGCGGTGAGTCCGGGCATCGGTTTCGGTGAGCTGGGCGACGAATATGTGCGTTTCGGATTGGTGGAGAATGAACACCGCACCCGGCAAGCGCTGCGCGGGATCAAGCACATGTTTCGTGAGGATCTGTGATGGCGGACGGTATGGAGCCGGTGCGGGTCGGCATCCTCGGCATGGGTACCGTCGGTCAGGGCACGGTGCGGGTGCTGGAGCGCAATGCCGAAGAGATCAGCCGCCGGGTCGGGCGGGAACTGCGGATCACCCATGCGGCGGTGCGTAATCCCGCACGTCTGAAAGGGCTGGATCTGCGGGCGCGAACCAGCAGTGACCCTTGGGCGGTGGTGTGCGATCCCGAGGTGGATGTGGTCGTCGAAGTCATGGGTGGGCAGGAGCCCGCTCTGGGTCTGTTGATGGCCGCCATCGCGGCGGGTAAGCATGTGGTAACGGCAAACAAGGCGTTGCTGGCCGAACACGGTTACGAGATTTTCGCGGCAGCGCAGGCGCGGGGGGTGATGGTCGCTTTTGAGGCGGCGGTGGCGGGTGCCATTCCCATCATCAAGGCGATTCGCGAGGGGCTGGCGGGCAACCGGATTCAGTGGCTGG